>JAIPDL010000106.1 GCA_021737695.1 Desulfotignum sp.
GATGCGGTTATTATCCCTATTTTCTGGAAGATACCAAAACATATCATCAAAAAATAATCCGGGTGATCCAGAAAACCATTTACGAGGACATCGCCGATTTTTATAAACTGAAAACCGAAAACCTTTCCAGTTTCAAGCGTATTCTGTCCTATCTGGCCACCACCCCGCCGGGAGAACTCAACAAAAACAGTATTGCCAAACATATTGGCCTGGACAGCAAAACCATCCATAATTATCTGGAAATGCTTGAAGAAACCGGTATGGTCGAGCGGGTAGGTAAAAACAGAGCCGGAAGCACCCTGCTCAAGCACACGGAAAAGATCTATCTGGATAACCCAGACCTGTACCACGCCATCATCAGCGAAATCGGATATGAATCCAAGACCGGAACCATCCGGGAAATCTTTTTCATCAAGATGCTGAAAAATGCTGGGGAAAAACCCTGTTACAGCCCGGCCGGCGACTTTGAAGTCAACAAATGTGTGTTTGAAATCGGCGGCAGATCCAAAACCGGGAAACAGATCAAGCATCTTCAAAACAAGGCATATCTGGTCAAAGATGATATCTTGTACGGCAGCCGCCGGGAAATTCCGCTGTACCTGTTCGGTTTTCTGTATTAAAGGCCTGAACCCCGGCGGATCAGAGAATCAACCCGTGGGGATCACATTTTTCCCGCAGCAGGGTCAGTTCGGTCTGCGTGGGCACATCAATTTCCACGGCCCGGTCCGTGCGGATCTCAAACTCCATGTGATCCAGAATCTGTTCCGGTGTGATGCCCGGAAAGCAGCCCAGCAGGATCATCTGTCGGGTGTCCGGATCAAATCCCATCACCCCCATGTCCGTGATCACCTTGTCCGGCCCGCCAGGCGGCAGGCCTGCTTTTTTGCGGCCTTCCGGCCCGTCCAGATACCCGGGACTGGTGAGATAATCCAGTTTATTCTTGAATTTCCGTTTTTCCATTTTCATGAAAATGATGCTGCGGGAGACAAAAGAGGCCACGTCACAGGCCCCGCCGCTGCCTGAAAACCGAACCTCCGGCGCGGTATATTCCCCGATTACCGTGGAGTTGAGGTTGCCGTAGATATCGATCTGGGCCGCGCCCAGGATCCCCACCACCCGCTGGCCCACAAACGGATTCTGCATGGTGCAGAATGCATCCATCAGTCCGCCGTTGGCAGATGTGTGAAACATGATCCGGGAATCGGCCACCGCCAGGGGGATATGGGCCAGTTGGGAATCAATGGCCCCGGTTTCAAAAAAAATCACGCTCTGTGGCGCGTTGATGTTCTTGGCAGCCATGGCGGCCAGCATGGAGATGCCGGTGCCGCAGAACACGATATCGCCGTTCTTGATTTCCCGGGCCGCACAGATGGTCATCAGCTCTTTTAACGTATAATCCATGATCACAGGCTCCTTATTTCCGGTCCAGGTCTTTGGCATACCCGCAGCTGCGGTCCGCCAGGATTGATTCCAGGCGGTGCCGGCCCACATGATCCAGCAGGTCGGCATGGGTTTTGTGCTGAAACACCATCTCCGCCAGAAAATCCTGGTACGCGGCATCGTCATGGGCGGCCCGGGCATAAGCCTTCATGTACACCGGGTCATAGTCATAATACCGGAAGCAGGCGGTGGGATAGGCCCCGAACGGCACCTTGACCACGGCCGTTGCATGGATGAACGGAATCTGGTTTCTGTCCGGCTCGGTTTTGAGATAATCCTCTGCAACCAGATCTTCACAGGTAATGATCAGCACCCGGGACGCCTTGGCCTGTTCCACATCCGCAAAAGTCAACCCTTCCATGCGGCAGTTGCCCCGGACATCGGCGGTCTGCACATGAATAATGGTGACATCCGGATTGATGGCCGGCACCAGCACCACTTTTTGTGTATCGCACCACCCGTCAAACGGATTGTCCATCACCACCAGTTTCTCATCAGGTATCCGGGGGTTTTCCTTTCTGAACGATTTTGAAAACCCCCATTTTTCGATGATGTCCGTGCCCAGGGACGACCGGGTGGGCAGAAACGGCACTCCCATGGCCCCGGCCAGGAACCGCAGGGTCATCTGGAAGTTGGAATAATCCTCCACCATGAGCGTCTGTTCCTCCACCGCTTTCCTGAACCGGATACAGGTGGACATGAACTTGCCGGTGCCGCCGTAGGCGATCTCCAGGCGGGACACGCACCCCCCGCCGATCAGTTCGTCCACACCCTGGCCGTTGGAATGGGCATACACATGCAGATTCTTCTTCCGCTGGCGGATAATCTCATGCACGGCCGCCATGGGATTACGGTTCAGGGTAAACCCGCCGATGGACAGGTGGCACCCGTCCGTGACATATTTAGAAATTGCTTTTTCCAAATCCATAGTCTTATCATTTGTTTTTTGCATCATTTTCCCTGAATTTCCAAAAAATCAAAAAAATAGTTTTAACTTCAACCAATTTGCCGGGACAGGTCAAGCGATATCCACCTTTATACTCCAACCTTTGTGATCTAATACCAGAACGAAATCCCATTATCCAGAGATAAATTAATTGCTGTCGTGTCAACCGAAAAGATGTTTGCTGATATAAAAGTTACTTTTTTGCGAACAAATGAATAAATCACACCACAATCTTTTATAATTCATTTTTGAGAAAATCAATGCGTTGATGCATTTAATATGCATAAACGCATAATATTAACATTCCATTCTGATAATGCCACATTACATGATTTTTCCCTCAAAAAACGACATCCTTACAGCGAACAATTATGCATAATTGCATAATTGGCCCATTATAGAAATATTGAAGCCCTGTCTAAATCGGTCTATCAAAAAGATTGTCATCAAAATAAACAACTGGCATTAAACGTGCATTTTCTATCAGTCAAATATCCGATGCGGATAAAAAAACCCATCAAGCAAGGAGACATGAACTATGAAAAAAATTATCGTTATTGCAATCACTCTATGTTTAGCCGCTTTCTCGATTTCCCATGCCAGTGGTGAATGGCCGACAAAAAACATCAATTTGTACGTGGGGTTCGGGGCAGGAGGCACAACGGATCTGAGCGCACGCCTTCTAGCTCAGATCCTTGAAGAAGACTTTGGCGTTAAGGTGATAGTGGAAAACAAACCCGGTGGCGGGGGAGTGGTTCTGACTTCTTTGATGAAAAACATGAAACCTGACGGATATTCTTTGATGACCATGTCGGCAAGCCCTATCTGTATTACACCCAACCGGCAGAAAGTCCCCTATGATCCATTCAAAGATATCACCTTGATTGCACAATACGGGATTTGGAATTTTGCAGTAGCTGTCCGCTCCGACTCACCCTTTAAGACATTTAAAGACATGATAGCCTATGCTAGGCAGAATCCTGGCAAAGTATCATTTGGCACTTCCGGTACTGGAAACACCCAGCATTTGATAATGGAAAGGGTCAAGGCTGCTGAAAATATTGAAATGGTGGCAGTACCTTTTTCATCAGGCGCTGAAGCTGCCGCCGCGGCCTTGGGGGGACACATAACCTGCATGGCGGGTGTTTCAGAATGGATCGGCCCTGTAAATTCAGGGGACATGAGGCTTCTGGTATCCATGGATGCTCAGCGTATGGAAAGCTTTCCGGATGTACCAACTCTGATGGATCTGGGATATGATTTTTATGCGGACACCAGTTTTCTGGGTATTGCCGGTCCGTCGGGCATGCCGGAAAAAGTAGTCAATAAAATTGAATCGGCCATTGAGAAAGCAGTTCAAGATCCCAGATTCATAGACCTGATGGAAAAACTCCACTTTCCGATCCAGTTCAAGGGAGGAAAACAATGGACCCAGGAGGCAATGAAAGCAAGTCGGGATATCAAAACCGTCCTGGACAGCCTGGGCCTTGGTTTGAAAGAATAGACAAATTGCCGGCTCTTTTTTATTTGGGGCCGGCAATTTCTTTGATTTTTCAAAGTGAATTTTCAATATGGCCAACTCAAACCACAGGAAAAATAATGATGAAGGATCTGAATGATTTAATTTCAAGTGGCTTTTTTCTCTTATTGTCTGTGGGACTATTTTTCTTTATTACCCCAAATTTTGTTGAGGTATACAATAATATGGGGTTAAGGGCCTCTTTTTTCCCAAATATAGCCACGATCATATTATTTATATTTTCGCTGATTCTCTTATTAAATTCTGGGCTGAGGGTCGTAAAAGCAAAAAGAGTTTCTAAGGACTTTTCCAATTTCAATCTCAAACAAATCAGACCTTTCTTCATGGCGCTGTGCATCCTGATTTACATTATCTTATTCGAAAAAACCGGATTTTTATTTTCAACTCCTATTGCGCTTATCGGAATGATGCTTCTAATGGGTCAGCGCCATATCCGGTTGCTTGCAGTAAACACTGCGATCGTTTTGGGATTTTTATATTTTGTTTTCGCCTATGTGCTGAATCTAAATTTACACTGAGGAGGTGGTTGTGCTGGTTACGATTATACACAGTTTTGGAGATATCCTGACATTCACCAATTTGGCCGCAATATTCCTTGGGCTCAGTTTTGGTACATTATTTGGCGCCATTCCTGGCTTGACAGCAACCATGGGCATTGCCCTGGTTATTCCATTGACATATGAAATGAGTCCGGTGACCGCTTTTGCCGCCCTTTTAGGTGCCTATAAAGGCGGAGTTTACGGCGGATCAATCCCGGCAATCCTCATTAATACACCCGGAACCCCTGTGGCAGCGGTTACCACCTTTGACGGATATCCCATGGCCCGGCAGGGAAAAGCGGGCAAAGCCATGGATATCGCATTGTGGTCATCCGTGATAGCAGATTTTTTTGCAACAATATGCCTGATTTTTTTTGCTGTCAGCCTGGCAAAGATTTCACTGAAATTCGGCCCCCCGGAATATGCCTGTATCATGATATTTGCTTTGACGCTCGTAGCGGGTGTATCAGGCGATTCAATGATTAAAGGAATTATTGCCGCCTGTATCGGATTTTTGTTTGCCACTGTCGGACTTGACCCCATGCACTCATCTCCACGGTATATCTTCGGAACCGTGTCCCTTATGAGCGGCATCAACCTGATGGTTATGCTGATCGGGTTGTTTGCCATAAGTGAGGTCCTGATTCAGTGTGAACCAAAACCGGATGATATCAAAGACAAAATATCCAATCTGAGCAAAATAAAGGATCGGGCAACCTGGTCCGAAATCAGACATTGTCTGCCCATTATTTTCAAAGGAACTGTTCTGGGCATTCTCATCGGCGCCATCCCCGGCATAGGCCCTACCACCACTTCCTTTCTCAACTATTCCGAAGCCAGAAGAACGTCAAAACATCCGGAGTTGTTCGGCAAAGGCTCACTTGAAGGGGTTGCCGCAGCTGAATCCGGTAACAACGCTACCGTTGGGGGCACCTTGATTCCATTGCTGGCCCTGGGTATTCCCGGAGACATCACAACCGCCGTTCTGCTCGGGGCACTGATGATCCATGGATTGACCCCTGGGCCGGCGTTGTTTATCACCAATGCCGATTTTGTATATCCCATATTTGCAAGCTTGATAGTGGCCACACTTTTTTTGCCGATTGTGGGGAAATTAGCCATCCGGCTGTTCAGTCTGATAACCAGAATTCCCAAAAATATGTTGTTTCCGACAGTGGCCATAACCTGTACCATGGGTGTTTACGGTCTGGGAACCAGTTTCACGGATCTGAAAATGATGTTATTTTTCGGCGTCATCGGATATATATTGCGCAAATTCAACTATCCTCTGGCGCCCCTCCTGATCGGATTCATTCTGGAGCCGCTGGGAGAAAGGGCCATAAGACAGAGTCTGGCCATCAGCCAGGGAGATCCCGGTATTTTCTTCAAAAGCCCCATCAGTATACTTTTTCTGGTGCTGACCATCATTGCCGTCATTGTGCTGGTTTATATCAATCGCAAAACCGCCGATCAATCAAAAAGGACTCTCAGATGATTCACGAAAAGATTTTCCAGATCATTAAAAATCAGCGTTCTCAAATGGTTGATACCATCATGGATCTTATACGCATTCCAAGCCTGACAGGCCAGGAGACACCTGCCCAGAAATATATGGAATCATTGTATGCCCAACTCGATGGTGTCAAACCTGTCAGGGTATACCCGGATATTGAGAAGATAAAACACCTGGATGCATTCATTGAAACAGACATCTCTTATGAGGACCGTTACAATCTGGTCGCAGCTCTGGAGGGAAACCCTGCCAAAAAATCCATTATTCTCAACGGCCATGTTGATATTGTAACACCTGAACCGATACAGGCCTGGGAAACAGACCCCTTTGTACCTTTTCTCAAGGCAAACCGCCTTTATGGAAGAGGGGCCGGGGATATGAAGTCAGGGTTAATCGCCAATTTTTTCGCTTTGAAGGCTATTCTGGATGCCGGTCTGCGCCCGGGGGGAACAGTTCAACTCCAAAGCGTCATTGATGAAGAGGCCGGCGGCGCCGGCGGTACTTTGTTCTTGCTGAATTCCGGGTACAGGGCTGATGGATTTCTGGTGACCGAACCCCACAATCTGCAGATAACAATCAGTCACGCCGGGATCCTTTATTTTAAAATCAGGGTGATGGGTAAAACCGCCCATGGCGGATTGGCCCATCAGGGGGTCAACGCCATCGGCAAGATGATCCCCATATATCTTGCCCTGGAAAAACTGGAACAGGAACGGGCAGTAAAAAAACGATTCCCTTTGTATCAAAAAGGGTCCGGCCAGTCCTGCCATTTGGCCGTAAGTAAAATGATCGCAGGAGACTGGCTCGGAAAAGTTGCCGGAAAAGCGGAACTGAGCTGCCGGATCAGTTTTATTCCCGGAGAAACCAAAGCCGGGATACAGGCATTGATCACGGAATTGGTGAGAGACGTTGCAAAGAAGGATTCCTGGCTGCGTGAACACCCGCCGGAAATCGTGTGGTGCGGCTGGCAAAATGAACCTTGGCTCCAGGATCCGGAACACCCGTTCATATCACAACTAAAGGCTGCCGGACAAATGGTGCTGAAAGCTCCCCCGGAAATTATCGGGAGGGCATCAGGCAACGATGCCAGGTTCAGCCAATATTTCAGCATGCCTGGTGGGTGTATCGGCCCCATCGCCCATAATATTCATGGACCCAATGAATGGGTTGATATGGATTCTGTGGAAAAACTGGTAAAAATTTTGGCTTTATTCATTTTGGATTGGACTCAATAACAATTATGACTGTTTGGAGAAACAAAATATGACTTCTACCCAGACCCAGTATTTCAATGAGCTGCGAAAAGCACATGTGGCCCAGGGGCCGGCCAATCTTACCACGGCGGTGATCGCAAAAGCCAGCGGCGCCACCATGACCGATGTGGACGGCAAAACATTCATCGACTTTGCCGGCGGCATCGGGGTCAACAACGTGGGGCATGCCCATCCCAAGGTGGTCAAGGCCATCAAAGACCAGGCAGACCGGTTCATCCACACCTGTTTTCACGTGGGCATGTACGATTCCTACATCGAGCTGGCAAAAAAACTCAATGACCTGGTGCCGGGGGATTTTGCCAAAAAAACCATGTTTGCCAACTCCGGGGCCGAAGCGGTGGAAAATGCCGTAAAAGTCGCCCGGTACGCCACAAAGCGGCCTGCGGTCATCGCGTTTGAAAACGGTTTTCACGGCCGCACCCTGATGACCATGTCCTTGACCAGCAAGATCAAACCGTATAAATACGGATTCGGCCCGTTTGCCCCGGAAGTGTACCGGCTGCCCTTTGCCTACTGCTACCGCTGCCCCGTGGGATGCACGTATCCTTCCTGTAACATTGCCTGTGCCGACATGATCGAGTCCTTTTTCATCACCCATGTGGACCCGGAATCCTGCGCCGCCATCATTGCCGAACCCATCCAGGGGGAAGGCGGATTCGTCACCCCGCCGCCGGAGTATTTCCCGAAACTGGCGGCCATTGCCAAAAAATACGGCATCCTGCTGATCATGGACGAGGTGCAGTCCGGTGCCGGCCGGACCGGCAAATTCCTGGCCACCGAACACTGGGGCATTGAACCAGATATCGTTACGATGGCCAAAAGCCTGGCCGGGGGCATGCCTTTGAGTGCGGTCACCGGCCGCAAAGAACTGATGGATGCCCCGCACCCCGGCGGTCTTGGCGGCACCTATAGCGGCAACCCCCTGTCCTGCAAAGCCGCTCTGGCCGTCCTGGAAATCCTGTTTGAAGACAATTTGCTGGAACGGTCCCGGCAGCTGGGCGAGATATTGCAGGAGCGGTTCACCGACCTGGCCGCCCGCCATGAGATCATCGGCGAAGTCCGGGGGAAAGGCCCGATGCTGGCCCTGGAACTGGTCAAAGACCGCGACACAAAGGAACCGGCCACGGAAGCCGCCAAAAAGCTGACACAACTGTGCTACGACAAAGGCCTGGTGATCCTTTCCTGCGGCAATTTCGGGAATGTGATCCGGACCCTGATGCCGTTTGTCATCACCGATGAAGAACTTGACAGGGGCCTGTCCATACTTGAAGATGGTTTTAAAACCCTGGAAAAATAACCGTCAAAGGAGCTGACATGAAAGGTTTTTTCAACCGCATTCTCATCATTGACGTCACCTGCCGGACCACCCGGGTGATATCCCTTTCCGACGACATCTTGACGCAGTACCTGGGCGGCAAAGGCCTGGCCACCCACCTGCTTCTGCAGTACAATCCGCCGGGTGTGGATCCTCTGTCCCCGGACAATCACCTGATCGTGGGGCTCGGTCCTTTGACCGACAGCCTGATCTACGGCAGCTGCCGGTACGGAATTTTTTCCAAGTCGCCCCTGACCGGGTTTTATGCGGAAAGTTATTCCGGGGGCCGGGCCGCTCCTGCCATCAGCGGTGCCGGATATGATGCCGTTGCCATCAAAGGCGCGGCAGACGCTCCCGTGTGGCTGGAAATCAGTGACACGGGTGTGGAATTCCATGATGCTGTAACGCTGTGGGGCAAGGATACCTATGAGACCGAAGATGCCGTGAAGCAGGCGTGCGGCGTCAAGGAGGCCGCTGCGCTGGTCATCGGGCCGGCCGGCGAAAACCAGGTCAAATTCGCCGTCATTGAAAACGACTACTGGCGGTCCGCCGGCCGCACCGGCATGGGTGCGGTCTTAGGGTCCAAACAGGTCAAAGCCCTGGTGTTTCATGGAAATCAGAAAAAAACCTTTCATGATCCCCAGGCCATGAAAAAATATGCCGTCGCCATGGCCAAAGACCTGAACCAGCACCCGGCCACCCGCACCTACCGGACCCAGGGCACGCCGGTAATGGTGGACGGCCTGAACAAGGCCGGGGCGTTTCCGGCCCGGTACTGGTCCCAGGGCAGCTGCGACCATTATGAAAAGATCAACGCCGCCGCCATGGCCGAAAAACTGAAGGTAAAGCCCCGGTCCTGCAAAACCTGTTTTATGGGGTGCGGCAAGCTCTCGGTAGTTCAGGAGGGCCGTCATGCCGGCCTGAAACTGGAAGGACCGGAATATGAAACCATTTATGCCTTCGGCGGGCTGTGCATGATCGACAGCATCGAAGAAATCACGTGGCTCAACGACATCTGCGACCGGACCGGCATGGATACCATTACCGCCGGCAACCTGGCCGCGCTGGCCATTGAAGCATCCACAAGGGGCAAGATCAAGGAATCGTTGACATACGGAGATGCCGATGCCGTGGCAGACCTGCTGGAAAAAATCGCAAGGCATGAAGGCCTTGGCGGTCTTCTGGCTGACGGCATCAAGGCCGCGGCCCCGGAAATGGGCATGGCCGACCTGGCGGTTCACGTGAAAGGCATGGAACCGGCCGGGTACGATCCCCGGACCCTCAAAGGCATGGGCCTGGCCTATGCGGTCTCCCCCAGAGGGGCATGTCACCTGCGCAGCACGTTTTACAAGCCCGAGCTGGCCGGTATGATCGATCCGGATCAGATTGACGGCAAAGCTGAGATGTTCATCGATTTCGAAGACCGGTGCACCCTGTTCGACACCCTGATCCTGTGCCGTTTCTACCGGGATTTCTACCCCTGGGAGGAACTGGCTGCCCTGATAAAAATGGCCACCGGCATGGACCTGTCCAAAGAAGATCTGTCGGCAACAGCCGCCCGGGTCAGCAACCTGACCCGCCGGTTCAATCTGCAGGAAGGCCTGACCCGGACCGATGACTTTCTGCCCCGGCGGCTGCTCACGGAAAAGCTGCCCGGCGGCAACGGCATCACCGAAGCCGAACTCACCCAACTGGTCGGGGACTACTACCGCCTCAGGGGATGGGATGAAAACGGCGTTCCCGCGGCTGAACCCGGCGCATGACGCTTACCGGCACAAAAACAGCCGGCACCCGGGTCAGCACCCTTTAAAAACCCCGGGGCTTTCAATCCAAAGGCCTTTCCCCTTCCGGTGACACACCGGATCGGGAGAGGCCGTATTTTTTCAGTTTCCTGGCAATGGTGGACTGGTTGAGGCTCAGGATCCTGGCGGCCCTGGCCTGGGTGCCGGCATGTGCCAGTGCATGAATCAACACCTTTTTTTCCAGGTCCGCCACCATCTGTGACAGGGTCTGGCCCGGATGCCAGGCCGCATCTCCCGGTTCGTCGGAAGGCATGGATTTCCTGATGCTGCCGGGCAGATCCTCATATCCGACCCGGCTGCCTGCGGCCATCACCACCAGGCGTTCGCAGACATTGATCAGTTCCCTGACATTGCCGGGAAACGCGTATGCGGACAAGGCATCCACGGCACCTTGGGACAGCGTCATCCGGGGTTTGTCATATTTTTCGGCAAACTGTTCCAGGTAGTGCGTGATCAGCGGCACCAGGCATTCGAGGCGCTCTCTTAAAGGCGGAATCGTCAGGGGAACCACATTGAGACGGTAATACAGGTCGCTGCGAAACTGCTTGCCGGTGATCATCTCCTTTAAATCCCGGTTGGTGGCGGCAATGATCCTTACATCCACCTGCCGGCTCCGGGTGCTGCCCACCCGGGAAATCATCCCGTCCTCCAGAAATTTCAGCAGTTTCACCTGGGAGGCCAGCGGCAGCTCAGCAATCTCGTCCAGGAAGATGATACCCTTGTCCGCGGTCTCAAATTTACCGGGCTTGCCTTTGTGTCCGGCCCCGGTGAACGCGCCTTTTTCATACCCGAACAGTTCACTTTCCACCAGGGTATCCGGGATGGCCCCGCAGTTGATCCTTATCATGGGATGGTCGGCCCGGGAGGAGTTCCTGTGGATCAGGTCGGCAATCACCCCTTTGCCGGTGCCGGATTCCCCTAATATCAGTACGGTGGAATCCACCTGTGCCAGCTTGATGGCCTTTTGAACGATGTTGCGGTAATTGGCGCTCCTGGCGATAATCCGGCGGGACTCGGTTTCCTGGATCTGCTTCTCCAGGATGTCCTGTTTGTACTGCTCGGTGATTGCAGCGTTTTCCTTTAATTGCTCCTGGAGCCGTGTGATCTCCGTGATATCTCTTTCATTGACCACCACCCGGAACAGTTCACCGTTTTTATCAAACACCGGCGTTCCCGTCAGAAAGAGATCCCGGCCGATGCGGGTTTTCTGAATCAAAGAGACTTTTTTTCTTTTTTTAAGCACTTCCAGGGTCACGGACCGGTCGACCAGTTTTTTTTCAACCAGCTCCGACATATGTTTTCCCACGACCTGCGCGGCAGAAAGCCCGATCATCTTTTCCGAGGCCGGATTGACCCTCTTCACCACCCCGTTCCCGTCACAGATCCACAGCCCGTCGTTTGAGCTGTCGATAATGGTGTCCAGTTCAATGGACAGCTGCTGAAATCCCTTCATCCGGTTGGTCATGTTGGTAAGGGCCGTCATATCCTCAAACACCGCTAAAACCCCGATGGCGGCCTCCTGATGGCGGATGGGCCCCAGCAGCACCGAGTACCGGCTGTCGTTTTTTTCCACCACCAGGCCGGACTCGACGGTTTCAGAGGACAGCACCTGCCGGGCCGGGCCCATCAAAGACGGCACCGTGGCGGACAGAAACGCCCCCGGATAAAGATCCAGGCCGTCCCTGGCCAGCCGGTTGGAGATCAATGCCTGAAGTGTATTGTCAAACACCGCCACGCCGTTGGGCGTGGCATTGAGCAATGCACTGCCGAACTCTTTCCAGTTCAGGTCAATGGGTTCCCCCATGGTATCTCCCTTTTTTATCCGGATTCTCAAGACGGCAAATCATTGCACCAAATACCACCAAAAGTCAAATCCTGTGATTTCCCAACGGGTAATCCTTGACTCCGGAAAAAACAACCGATAATGTCAAATCTCAGATATACAATAATATAGCTCATTATTTTAACCACGAAGGACACGAAGAGCACGAAGAATGGAACTTGCCTTCGTGTCCTTCGTGGTGCCATATATCAGCCCAAAGAATAAGGGAATGCGAACATGTTTGATTATCTTTTAACGGATGAACAGAAACAGCTGAAGCAGGAAGCCCGGGATTTTGTCAAAACCATCCCCCGGCAGATGATCCTGGATATGGATGCGGACAAGATCCGGTTCCCCAAAGAATTTTTACAGGAAGCCGGCCGCCGCAACCTGATGGGGTGCCGGTACCCGAAACAATGGGGCGGCCGGGGCATGGACTGGGTGTCCACCTGCATGGTGATGGAAGAGATCGGGGTTTTGGGATATATTTTTGCCTGCACCTTCGGGGTGGGCGCGGAACTGGTGTGCGATGCCATCATCCTGCACGGCACGGATGTCCAGAAGGAAAAATATGTCAAACCGTTGCTCAACGGCGAGATTTTTGCGGCAGAATGCCTCACCGAACCCCGGGGCGGGTCTGATTTTTTCGGCACCACCACCACGGCCGTGGACAAAGGCGATCATTTTGTTCTCAACGGCCAGAAACGGTTCATCGTGGGCGGTGAAGGGGCGGATTATTTTCTGGTGTATGCAA
>JAIPDL010000012.1 GCA_021737695.1 Desulfotignum sp.
TCTCATTTTTTTCTTCTTCGTACTTGAAAGGTAATACGCCTTGTGTCATATTGGGTGCACCTCGTTGATGATAGTTTTTTTCCTCAAAAACATTCTATCTGCTTGACCAGTCAAGCGCAACGAGGTTTTTCTTTTTTTTGATGGTGGATCTGGGAACCCGACCCGCCTGTTTTACAAATTACCGGCCGCCATATTCGTTTTTTTCTCCCCTGGCTGTCAGGACCACGGGATCATTTTTTTTCACATGGAGCCGGGATGCTGCATGCCCGTTTTTAACGGCAATCTCCATAAATCCGGCAGAATCGGTCACCACAAAAGGAATTTTTTCCGGAGCTGCTGCATACGATTTGTAATGCCCGGTGATGTCTGTTTGATTCACACGCATGCAGAATCCTTTGTCCGCAAACCGGCTGAACGGCTCCCGGGTCAGATTCAGGCCGATATTGCCGAAGGTATCGATATGACGGACTGTCAGAATCATTCCGCCTGCTATGGGCTTTGGCTCTGGAAAGACAAATGGGGTCAGACGGGAAACCTGCGGGCCGAACGCCCCGGGATCAATGCCGGCGGACAGATGGGCCGTCACCGGCCCAAAGATGTCCCGGCCCTGGAATGTGGCACTCACCTGGGGAAGAAAATACCGGGATCGGGTCAGGTGAATGATCCGGCTGATCTTGTTTCTGCCGGCTGCAGGCCACAGCACCCCGTTGTCCGGACCCACCAGAAAATAATCCGTGGTTTCCACCAGCACGGCCCGCCGGGAGGATCCCACCCCCGGATCCACCACGGCACAGAAAATCGAGCCCTTTGGAAAATATTCCAGGGAAATGTCCAGCAGGTGGGCCCCATGCCCGATATCCTGGGGTGCCACGTCATGACACAGGTCCACAATCCGGGCTTTTGGATGGATGGACAAAATCACGCCCTTGAGAATTCCCACAAACGCATCCGCATGACCGAAATCCGTCAACAGGACAATGGGACGGTTGTCTGTCGGTTGCGTCATGATTTCCTTGAGTTGTGCATCTTTTACTTTTTTTTGATTGACAGAGTGAAAACCGAATTATCCAGGTTCAAATCAACGTCAGATATGGTATAGTAATATTTATTTGATGTAAAGGATCAAGCCATGGGCATTGAAATTGAAAAAAAATTTCTGGTCAAAGCCCTGCCACCGGACCTGGCCCCGGGTGTTGATATCTTGCAGGGCTATCTGCTCGATACGCCTGAAAAAACTGTGCGGGTCCGCATCAAAGGGGACAAAGGATATTTAACCGTCAAAGGCCTTCCCGTCGAATTGGTCCGGCCGGAATATGAGTATGAAATTCCAGTGCCGGATGCCCGGCAGATGCTGGATCGGTTCTGTGACGGCAAGCTCATTGAAAAATGCCGGCACACCTATTTTTATCAGGGCATGACATGGGTGATCGACCGGTTTTCAGGGGCCAATCAGGGACTGATGGTGGCGGAAATCGAGCTGATCGCCCCGGACCAGGCCTTTTCAATTCCTTCCTGGGCCGGTCCGGAAGTAACCGATGATCCTCGGTATCTCAACGCCAACCTGATCCACCATCCCTACACCCTCTGGCAGGCCGACTAATGATCTGGACCAAATATCGCGACCCGACACAGCTGGTTCATTATCTGAACCATCATGCCCAGATTCTGTTTCTGATCCTGGACCACACCGGCATTATCCAGCATGCCAACCGGTTTGCCGATCATTATATCGGCGGTCCCGTGACGGACAAACCTTTCCAGAAGCTGATTCGCGACTTTCACCAGACGTTTGAGATAGATCATGCAATCACCTGTCCAGACACGGTTCATCTGCTGGAATTTCACACCCCTTCCGGCCTGTCACAGACCTGCCGGTTTCATTTCTATGCCTCCTCCGATCATGTGCTGGCCTTAGGCCATCTGGATGTGGAAGAAATCTCAACTTTGGGCGATGAACTGGTGGCACTCAATCAGGAACTCAACAATCTCACCCGTCAGCTGAATGTAAAAAACCGGGAGCTCACCCAGGCCAACAAAAAAATCCTGGAGCTCACCCGGATCGATCCTTTGACAGGCCTGGCCAACCGGCGGTTTTTCTCCGAACGTTTACAGGAAATGATCTCCCTGGCCCTTCGGCGGTCGCAGCCCCTTTCGTTGATCATGACCGACATCGATCACTTTAAACGGGTGAACGACACCTGGGGCCATGATGCCGGGGACCGGGTGCTCAAGACATATGCCGACTTGATGAAAACCCGGACCCGGGCCGAAGATCTGGTGGCCCGTTTCGGTGGAGAGGAGTTTATCATTTTAATGCCGCTGGCCGATGTTCAAGAGGCGTTTTCGTATGCAGAGCGGATCCGATGTGCCATAGCGGAAGCAGACCTGCTTGAAAGCGGTGAACCGGTCACGGCCAGCTTCGGGGTTGCCGAACATGTTTTCGATGACACCGGCGACGATATCATCAAGCGGGCGGACACCGCCATGTACCAGGCCAAAGCATCGGGCCGCAACCGCATCGAGATCGCCCCGGCCCCCCTTTGAAAAATGGATCTGACAGCATTTGAATATCTCCAGTGTCCCGTCTGCTGTCGGCAGACGGGACATGTCGACGAATTGAAAGAATAAATAGAATATTGGAAATTAATTTCTTGTAAAAACATCAAATGGGTGTATGATACCTTGTTCTACTGATCCATAAGATCCTGTGTCCTTCCAATTGACATACCATACAGGCTTTAAACGATAGCGCCGGGTAAGGATTGGAAACCGGTGTGACTGCATAAATATTTAAGGAATACCATGCCTCAAAAAAATTTACCCGTGACCGGGTTTGAGCAAATGAATCTGAACCCGATTGTGTTTTCCGCCTTAAAAGATCTGGGATATGACACCCCCACCCCCATCCAGTCCCGGACCATTCCATGTCTGATCCAGGGAAAAGATGTCCTGGGACAGGCCCGGACCGGCACGGGAAAAACAGCCGCCTTTGCCCTGCCCCTGCTGTCCCGCATCGATTTGACAAACAAAAAGCCCCAGGTGCTGGTGCTGACTCCCACGAGGGAACTGGCCATTCAGGTGGCAGGGTCTTTTAAAGACTATGGCAAAAACATGCCCGGACTGAACGTTCTGCCGGTGTACGGCGGGCAAAGCTACGGCATTCAGCTTAACCAGCTTAAGCGGGGCGTCCATGTGGTGGTGGGGACCCCCGGCCGGCTCATGGATCATATGAAAAAAAAGACAGTGTCTTTTTCAGATCTTTTCTGCCTGATTTTAGATGAGGCTGACGAAATGCTGAATATGGGATTTATCGAAGATGTGGAATGGATTCTGGACAAAACACCCCGGGATCGCCAGTCTGCGCTATTTTCCGCCACCATGCCGCCACCCGTGCAAAAAATTGCCCGGAAATACCTGAACACGCCGGAGCAGATCATACTCCCCCAGGATACGCCGGACTCCGGTAACATTCACCAGCAATACTGCATGATGGATCAGAGAAAAAAAACCGATACATTGATCCGGATACTTGAATCGGTCCATTATGACGGCGTGATTGTCTTTACCAAGACCCGGGCGGCAACCCTTGACGTGGCCGCAGCCCTCGAAGCCGGCGGATTCAAGGCAGAGGCCCTGAACGGGGACATGGCCCAGAACGCCCGGGAACAGACCGTGAACCGTCTGAAAAAAGGACATATCGATATCCTTGCGGCCACGGATGTGGCAG
Source organism: Desulfotignum sp. (assembly GCA_021737695.1). Lineage (GTDB taxonomy): Bacteria > Desulfobacterota > Desulfobacteria > Desulfobacterales > Desulfobacteraceae > Desulfotignum. Next base: position 3,728 of record JAIPDL010000012.1, read on the forward strand.
CCAGAGGCCTGGATGTGGACCGGATTTCCCATGTGGTAAATTTCGATATGCCATCCAGGGTGGCACCCTACATTCACAGAATCGGCCGTACCGGCCGGGCCGGACGGACCGGCGAAGCCTTTCTCTTGTTGACCAGAAATGAAAAATGGATGCTCAAGGCCATTGAAAAACAGACCGGCACAAAAATCAAAGAAATGGTCATGCCGTCCAGTGAAACCATTAACAACAAAAGGATCTCCACGTTTTACTCCCACATTTCCAAAGCCCTCTCAGCAGAAGATACAGATACAGGCGTTTTTGAAACCCTGATCAACGACTATGCCCAGCAGGAAAATGTGCCTGTGGCAAAAGTGGCCGCAGCCTTGGCAAAGATGGCCCATGGAGACACCCCGTTTTTTCTGAAAGATATGCCGGCAAAGGTCTCTCGAACTGCTGTCAGAAAAGCGCCTGGAAAACCGGCGACTCCTAAAAAAACAGCGTCTAAAAAACCAGCGCTTTCCAAAAAACCAGGGTATAAAAAACCAGTGATCTCCAAACAAACCGTGCCGGTAACACCGGAAGCCCCCCATACACCTCCCCCTGAAAAAGGCATGGAGCGATACAGGATTGAGGTGGGCAACAGCCATGGCCTCCGGCCCAAAGATATCGTCGGCGCCATTTCAAACGAGGCCGGTCTTGACAGCCGGCATATTGGTCAGATTCAGATTGAACCGGAATTTTCCTTTGTGGATCTGCCCTTTGGCATGCCCGGCAATACCTTCCAGATGTTGAAAAAAACCTGGGTCAGATCCCGCCGCATGGCCATTTCAAGGTGTGCCTGACCATGCCTGATACTTTGTTTGCAACCTTGATGAAAAAAATCGAACCCCCCGGGGACACGCCGCATCTTCATGTGCCGGATGACTGGATGCAGGGCCGCACGGTTTATGGGGGACTGGTTGCCGCAATGGCCTTGAAGTCCATGCGCATTCATGTTCCCGGGGAACGGAAAGTACGCAGTCTTGTTTTTTCTTTTATCGGCCCGCTGGATTCCAGACCGTTCCATATCCAGACCCAACCGTTACGCTCAGGCAAATCTGTGACCACAATTGAGTCCCGGATCATTCAAAACGGCACCATATGCTGCACCGCATTGGGAAGTTTCGGTGCTGACCGCGACTCAAAGATTCAGATACCACCGGTTGAACGTCCTGAGATGCAGGATCCTTCCACGGCGTTTGAACTGCCTTATATCGATGGATTGACACCCACGTTCACCCGGCATTTTCACTACCGATGGGCAATGGGTGAATTTCCATTTTCCGGAAAAGGCGGCCAGGAGATTGGCGGCTGGATCAATTACCGGGAAGATACGAATTGTCTGACCGAAGAATGGCTGGTCGCTCTGGCAGATGCCTGGCCAACGCCGGTGCTCTCTCAACTGAAAAAACCCGCCGCAGCCAGCACAATGACGTGGTCACTGGGATTCGTTCACCTGGACCGCACAGCCTGCTCTGAAAACCAATGGTGGGCCTATCACTGCGCAGTTGACAGCGCCGAAAGGGGCTATGTTCACGAACGCAGCACCATCTGGGATCCGGATGGACACCTGGCCGTTTACAGCCATCAAACGAACACGGTGTTTGCTTAAAACAGCTTCGTACCCAGCGGCACGGGCTTGTCAGGTACACAAAGTGCCACTTCACCATCGGCATTATGGAACCCGGTCACCAGACACTCCGACATCAACGGGCCGATCTGTTTTTTAGGAAAATTCACCACCGCCACCACCAGCTTGCCCACCAGGTCCTCCGGCTCATACAGGTGGGTGATCTGCGCACTGGATTTTCTGATTCCGATCTCTTCACCAAAATCCACCTGCAGCACATAGGCCGGTTTACGCGCCTCGTGAAACACCTCTGCACTCAGCACCCGCCCGACACGTAATTCCACTTTTGTAAATTCATCCCAGGAAATGGTTTCCACTATGATCTCCCATCACAGCTTTTGCTGCTGTTAAAAAGTTGCGACTCAAACCCCAACAAAACCTGTCATAGCAAGTTTTACAGGGTGTTTCAACTGTAACTCCCCGCATTGCCGTCACACGGATGACGCTAATCTTCTGCAATGTTCCATGCCCTTCATGGGTTTTATATTCCAAACCGCCGGGGAATATGATATTTTATCAACTTTAATTACACAAATATAAAAAAGGCATATGGTGGCACACATGGAAACATCGGATATCAGAATCGGCATGGGCACGGATGTGCATGCGTTTGCCACAGACCGGGACCTGATCCTGGGCGGGGTGATGATCGACCATGACATGGGCCTGGCCGGTCATTCCGATGCAGATGTACTGATCCACGCCGTGTGCGACGCCATTTTAGGCGCAGCCGGCATGGGGGATATCGGTGATCTGTTTCCGGATACGGATCCGAAATACAAAGACATCGATTCCCGCATTCTGCTGGCAACCTGCGCCCGGAAACTGGCCCAGGCCGGATACCGGATCATGAACCTGGACTGCACGGTATTCGCCCAGGTACCGAAACTGGGGCACAAAAAACAGGAAATGGCCGCCAGCATGGCTGAAACACTGGAAATATCACCCGGATGCGTAAACGTGAAAGCCACCACCACCGAGCATCTGGGGTTTATCGGCCGAAAACAGGGCATAGCCGCCCAGGCCATTGTATTGATTGCCGCGCAAACCAACCCAAACATCAGGGAAACATGATATGAGCTTAAAAATATACAATACACTTACCAGTAAAAAAGAAACGTTTGTTCCCATTGAAAAAGACACGGTCAAGATGTACGTATGCGGTCCCACGGTCTATGACACCAGCCATATCGGCCATGCCAGGTCCGTGGTGGTATTTGACATGATCTTCCGGTGGCTGACCCGCATCGGGTATGCGGTCACTTATGTGCGCAATTTCACGGATGTGGATGACAAGATTATCAAAAAATCCAATGAAACCGGGGAGGCGTGTGCCGCCATCACGGAAAAATTTATTGATGAATTCCACAATGAAATGGATGCTTTGAACGTGCTGCGCCCCACCATGGAACCTAAAGCCACCGAGCATATCACGCATATCATCGCATTTGTGGAAAAGCTCATTGACAAGGGCAAGGCCTATGCCGTGGATGACGGGAACGTGTATTTTTCCATTGACGCGTTTGAAAATTATGGCCGGCTGTCCGGCAGAAACCCGGAAGATATGCGGGCCGGGTCACGCATCGCCGTGGAGGAAAAAAAGAAAAATCCTTTGGATTTCACCCTGTGGAAGCCGGCCAAATCAGGCGAACCCCATTGGGAAAGCCCCTGGGGCAAGGGCCGGCCCGGCTGGCACATCGAGTGCTCAGCCATGAGCCATGAATACTTAGGCAAAGGGTTTGACATCCACGGCGGTGGCAAGGATTTGATCTTTCCCCACCACGAGAACGAAATCGCCCAGAGTGAGGCCCTGTTTGGTACCCAGTTTGTGAAATACTGGATCCACAACGGATTTGTGGACATCAACAACGAAAAAATGTCCAAATCTTTAGGCAACTTCACCATGATCAAGGATGTGCTGGAAAAATATTCACCCGAGGTGATCCGGATGTTTCTGTTGTCCAATCATTACCGCAGCCCCATTGACTACAGCGAACAGTCCATGTACGAGGTGGGCATGGGCCTGGACCGGATCTATGGATTTCTGGAACGGCTGGAAAACTTAAGCATCACCCCGGATGCGGATATCACCCCGGGAGGCGGGCCTCTGTGGCAGGCATTTTCCGATGCCATGAACGATGATTTCAACTCAGCCAAAGCCATGGCTGCGGTATTTGAAACCGTGAAAAAAGGCAACAAGATGCTGGACCAGGCATCGGACCGGCCCGATGAAGCGGTCTTGACCGAACTGGCACAGATCAGAACGGACATGGCTGCCATCTCCGGTATCCTGGGAATTTTTCTTGAAACGCCTTCTGCCTGGTTTGCCGCCAAAAAGGACAAGGGCATGGCGGAAATGACCGTGACACCGGAACAGGTGGAAGCATTGATCGCAGAGCGGACCCAGGCCAGACAAGACAGAAACTTTGCCCGGGCCGACGAGATCAGAGATCAGCTCCAGGACATGAACATCATTCTGGAGGACGGTCCCGGCGACACGGTGTGGCGGTTTGCCTGACAGACTGACCGGCCTGTCCTGAACCAATCCCGGAAAAGGATCAGGCCGGCAGGGTCACCCCCACCCGGAACGCCTTGAGCCCCATGACATCAGGCAGATCCGCCAGGTCCAGGTGCTCCAGGTCATTTTCCAGTTTTCCCTGATCCGTGAGAAACCGGATGTGCTGCACAATCTCCTTTTCTTCATTCGGAGTGGCATACACCACGGCAATGCGCCCCGGCTGGGTCAGGCGTTCTCCGGTGCCCTTGATCAGGGCTTTGTCCAGTCGGGACTTGATGATTTCATGCCTGACATCATAAGCCCCGTCCACATCAAATCGTTTTTCATCATACCGGAACCGGATGGACAGCGGGGTGTGGTTCACCAGAATGAGATGACAGGTATCCAGCGGAATCTTCAGGTCCGGCTTGATTTTTTCCGTGCAACGCGCCAGACCCCGGGCCGCCATGATCTGCCACAGGGTCATGTCCCGGATATGAAATGACGGCAGGGTGCCGGTTTCCATCATGGCGGCACCAATATACATCATGTAGTCCACCCCGTCGGTCCGGCGTTTTTCAAAATAATGGGGAAACGCCTGCTGAATCTTTGCATCTTCCTGCTCCAGATAAGCGGAAAGAGCTGAATTCAAAGCGGCCACACTGTCCTCATATTCTTTTTGCCGGTGATGGATCATGCCGCTCACCGGATCCACCTCCTTGCCGTAACCATGGATTTTCTCATCCAGATCACGGGTAATTCCTTTCAGCGAGTCAAAGGTTTCAGCAACTTCCTGATTGAGAAGTGAAAACACGCTGTTTTCATGACTGGAGGTCATTCCGCCGGACAAAGCCGTCAGCAGGGTTTCGATCCGGAACACATATTGACGCAGCAATGGCCATGGCCGTGCTGAGGCCGCTGATGTCATGATATCCAGTGCCAGGGTGAGCTGCCGGGTCAAATCCTGCTGAATTCCCTGGTTTCTTGCCATAGAGGATCCCCGGATATCAGACTGCCCGTAAAACGGCACCACATCCTTGAAAACAATATCCTCCATTCTCGGGGACCGCTTTCCCCGGCGCAAGGCGTCCAGATGGGCCAGGGCCGCCTTTTCAAACCGCCATTCCACAGATGGGTGAACCGCGGTGCACTGGGCTTTTATCACGGTCTGAACCTGTTTGGTCAATTCATCCTGGCCCCGTTTCAAGGCCACGGCAAACAACGGGGTCACCTGGCCCATGAGGATCGCTTCAAACGAGCCAAAATCATGGGGATGGGGAGAAAACACTTCCAGCAGCCCGATCCGTTTACCCTGATATACCAGAGGCGACAGCAGCATCGACCGGATACCCGCGCTCACGGCTTCTGATTCGGCATGAATCAACGGCTGTTTCTTTGACAGATCCGCCACCCGGAACACGGCATCTCCATGGGCTGCGGTCATCCATACCGATCCTTCCAGGTCTTTGAGGCAAAAATGATGAGAATTTAAAAACAGGCAATCCACCTTGGAATGGTGATCATTTTTGGTCACCATGACCTGGTCTCCCTTGAGCGAGGAGATGGACATCCCCAGGTCCGGCCGCCGGAACAGGGATTGAAGCCGGGATTCGATCTGCTGGATCCCCGGGGATGCAAAAATGGAATTCTCATCCACCAGGTCCCGCTCCAGGGCCGACAGGATCGCTTTTTCCGTCACATCCTGAACCCGGATGATCACAAATCCCCGGAATTCAAACTGTGACAGATCAATGAGCCGGGCCAGCTGGACCTGATCGGCCAGATGATCCAGTATCCATTCATGATCCGCTTCCGACAGAGGCCGGGGCACACCCACCGGGGTCAGATCCACGAACCGGTAGTCCGGGACCTCTTCATAGTAACGGTCCAGTCCGGTTTTCTCATCTGTCAGTACCCGGGTATGCAGGTTGCTCAGCAACGGGCCGGAAAACCCGTAAATACGCTCCAGAACCAGGTAATAGACGCTGAGAAACCGCTGATCCATGTCGGAATCAAATTTTTCTTTCAATGTGGATTTCAGGGCATGGCCCCGGTCCAGAAACAGGTGCTGGAACCCGGGGGTGGCATAAAACCCTTCAAATGAACAGGGCGCGAACGCTGCTGTCAGCTCCCGGTCATAGGATGCCGGTGATACCACGGCGGTCATCAGGGTATGAACGATGTCCGGATATTCTGCCAAAGCGGAGATGTCCGAAATGTCTCCCTTAAGCGACAAGGGCAGATGCTCCATGATGCCGGCAAACAGATCCGCCATATGGGGGCACCTGGGAATAAGCTCTGTTTCCCAGAACGTGAGCAACGGGGTCAGGCTCAACATGGAACGGGCCTGAATGCAATCAGACAGGATCATCAGTCCAGAAACCGGGCTGCGGGCTGGTGGTTGAATTTTCTGGCCGTCACATAAGCGGTCAGGGCATGTTCCAGCCCCGGGTCGATGGGCGGTTTTTCATAGCTTTCCAGCCGGGAACCCAACGCGTTGTATGCCTGATCCTCCACCCGCATGGCCCCGCTTTTTTGCCATCGGGAGTAGTCTTTGCGATTAAAAAGGCGCGATGCGGACAGGTTCCGGAACTTCTGAAACGTGGAAGGATGGGTCAGGTATTGCCCCCCGATACCCACCTGGTTCACCAGATCCGTGTCAATGGTTTCCCCGGCCGGAATCATGGGAGTGAGGATGTTTCTGACCATACGGCAGATCTCCTCGTCCAGGAGCCATTTTTCATACCCCAAAGAGATATAGGACCCCATCTGGCCGCAGGCATGATAGATGAAATGGGCCCCGTTACGCACCACCGTGGAAAGCATGAGCGTGCCTTCGGCCATGGCCTGGGCATCGGGCAGATGGGCGTCAGTCAGGCTGCCCCCGGCCCGGCAGGGAAGCTTGTAGAACCCGGCCATCTGGGCTGTGGCACTGGCGATCTTGACCGCTTCGGACGTGCCCACGGCCGATACCATGGTGCGCATGTCAATGGGTGCGGAAGAAGATCCATACAGCACCGGGGCTCCCGGATTCACCAGCTGGGTGAGCACCACACCGGCCAACACTTCCGCATTCTCCAAAACCAGCAGTTCCGGCAGGGACACCGGGCCGCTGACCCCGGCCAGGATCATGTTGGAAATCACCACGGGCTGACGCCAGCCCGCCATCTGCAAAATCACATCCCCTTCTTCCTTGGAAAAACGTAAAGGGGACAGGGTATTGGCCACGGCCGCCACCACCGGCATATCCAGCATCTTTTCCCGGCCCCCGAAAATAATGGCGGCCATCTCCAGGGCATCTGCCGCTTCCTGGCCACTGCCCGAGGCCCCGAAAACGGGTTTGTCGCACAGGGTCATGTAGGCCAGCATCATGTCCAGATTGGCGGTCTCCCAGGGCAGGTCCGTGGGTTGAACCATGAGATACCCGCCCATATCCACCTGATCCGAGGTTTGAACCAGTTTGCAGCAGGCCTTGAAATCGTCAAACGTGGCCGGCCGCTGGGTCCCGTCAGTGCCGGCGATATAAGTGGCCCCGCCTGTGGGGATGAACACGAACCCGTCCGGGCCGCCGATGGTCACGTTTCTCGCCGGATCTCTGGCATGCAGGGTAAAGGACGGCACCGTGGTGGACAGGGCGCTGTAGATATCGGTTTCTTCAAAATAAACCCGGGTGCCGTCTGTTTTAAATCCCCGGGATTTGAACAGGCCGGCGATACGTTCATGGTTGAAATCGATGCCGGTGTGGCGCAAAATATTCATGGATGCGTCGTGAATCCGGGTCAGGTCCTGAAAAGAGAGCCGCTGCATCCGATCGATCATTATCTGCCTCCCAACCGTTGTTATAGGATTTGAGTCATTATCGTTTTTTCCCCGTCACTTTGGCCCAGGTATCCCGCAGGGTCACGGTGCGGTTGAACACCGGAGCGGATGGTGTGCTGTCTCTGGCATCCAGACAGAAATACCCCAGGCGCTCAAACTGAAACACCTGTTCCGGCCGGGCATGGGCCAGATTTTTTTCCAGTTTGCAGTCCGTTAGCGTCTCCAGGGATGCGGGGTTCAGGTTCTGTGTAAAATCCTGCCCCCCTTTTTCCGGGTCTTCATCCATGAACAGCCGGTCATAGAGATTGGCCCGGGCGGACACGTAGTTGCCGGCATCCACCCAGTGGATGGTGCCTTTCACCTTTCGACCGTCCGGCGCATTGCCGCCTCTTGTTGCCGGATCATAGGTGCAGATCAGGGATGTGACACGTCCCTGATCATTTTTGACCACTTGTTTGCAGGTCACCAGATACGCACTGCGCAGCCGCACCTCCCGGCCCGGGCCCAAGCGGAAGAACTTTTTCGGGGGATCTTCCATAAAATCGTCCTGTTCCACATAAATCTCTTTTGAAAAAGTGATTTCCCGGGTCCCCATCTCCGGTTTCTGGGGGTGGACCATGGATGTCAGGGTTTCAGTTTTATTTTCCGGATAATTTTCAATGATCACCTTCAAAGGCCTAAGCACCCCCATGGCCCGGGGCGCGTTTTCATTGAGGTCTTCTCTGAGGCAGGACTCCAGCAGACCGATATCAATGCGGCTTTCTTTTTTGGATACGCCGATGGTGTCACAGAATTTCCGGATGGCAGAAGGCGTATACCCCCGCCGCCGCATCCCTTCCAGAGTGGGCAGCCGGGGATCGTCCCAGCCCGTCACATGGCCCTGGTCCACCAGCAGCTGGAGCTTGCGCTTGGACAGCACTGTGTAATTGATATTCATGCGTGCAAATTCGATCTGCTGCGGGTGACAGGGCACGGACAGATTGTCCAGGTACCAGTCATACAGGGGCCGGTGGTCTTCAAATTCCAGGCTGCACAACGAATGGGTAATGCCTTCCAGGGCATCGGACACACAATGGGTGAAATCATACATGGGATAGATGCACCATTTGTCCCCGGTTCGGGGATGGGGGGCATTTTTGATGCGGTAAATCACCGGGTCCCGCAGATTGATATTGGGGGAAGTCATGTCGATTTTGGCCCGCAGGGTGTGGGTTCCTTCTTCAAACTCCCCGTTTTTCATGCGGGAAAACAGATCCAGGTTCTCGGCTGTGGACCGGTCCCGGAAAGGGCTGTTTTTACCGGGTTCAGTCAAGGTGCCCCGGTATGCCCGGATCTCTTCGGCCGGCAGGCTGCATACATAGGCCAGGCCTTTTTCAATGAGTTCTTTGGCAAACACATATAATTGATCAAAATAATCCGAGGCAAACAAGGCGCTGCCATAATCAAACCCCAGCCAGTGCACCGTGGATTCAATGGAATCGATATAGATCTGTTTTTCCTTGGCCGGATTGGAGTCATCAAACCGCAGGTTGCAGTGGCCGGAAAATTTTTGGGCCATGTTAAAGTTCAGGCAGATGGATTTGGCATGCCCGATGTGCAGGTATCCGTTGGGTTCCGGCGGAAACCGGGTGGCCACCCGGCCGTCGTTTTTGCTGGTTGCCACATCCTGCCGGATAATGGTCTCGATAAAATGGCCTCTGTTGATCGTCTCTTCCATTGTCCCCTCTTTTGTCAGCAGGCATCTGTGCCTGTCATCCCCATAAGGTATGCGTTTTTCGGCATCCGATGCCGCAATAATTTTCAACGGATATCGCAATGCATCCAAACTTGCATCAATACCATATTCCAAATCGGGTTGAAAGAGATAAATTGCCGGGGCCAGAAGATAAATTCTGACCCCGGCGGGTAAAGGATTTACGGCCGGGGAAGAACGCCGGCCCGTTCTGCGATTTCAGGGACTTTATGTTCCCATTCAATGGCCATGAGATGGACCCCGGCCACGCCTTGCATTTCCTTGAACGCTTCGATCTGTTCCAGGGCGATCTTGATGCCCTCTTCGGCCTGGTCCCGCTTGTCCACACCCTTGAGGCGCTTGATGAGCGATTCAGAAATGTCCATGCCCGGCACGTATTTGGACATGAAGTTGGCCATGCCCGCGTTTTTCATGGGCGTGACCCCGGCCAGGATGTAGCAACGCTCATGAAGTCCCTTGTCCACCACCTGTTTCATGAAGTCCCGGAACTTGTCCATGTTGAAGATGCACTGGGTCTGAATGAAATCCGCGCCGGCCTCGATCTTGGTGGCCAGGCGGTGAACCCGGAACTCAAAAGGATCGGCAAACGGGTTGCAGGCCGCACCGATGAACATCTTGGGCGCGACGTCGATCTCCTCGCCGTTCAGAAATTTCTCCTCGTCCCGCATTTTTTTGACCAGGGCGATGAGCTGCATGGAATCGATGTCGTGCACGTTCTTGGCTTCCGGGTGGTTGCCGAAACTCTGGTGGTCCCCGGACAGGCACAGCATGTTGCGCACGCCTAAGGCATAAGCCCCCAGAATATCGGACATCATGGCCAGGCGGTTTCTGTCTCTGCACACCATCTGGAAATTGGGCTCCAGGCCCTCGGCCTTCATCAAAGCACACCCGGCCAGAGAAGACATCCGCACCACGGCGGTCTGATTGTCGGTCATGTTGACACAGTCCACGTTGCCCTTGAGATATTTAAACTTTTCCCTGAGGTGGTCCGCATTGGCGCCTTTGGGCGGACCGCACTCTCCGGTAAAGGCAAAGTGACCGGCTGTCAGGACTCGTTCAAGATTGCTGCCTGATTTAATTGCTGTCATGGCATGTGTCTCCTTTTATAGTGTTCCCTTGACCAGTTCTTCTCTGATGCTGCGCCGGGGACCGCCGTCTCTGGCCGTGCGCCAGTCCTTGAACGGTTTGACTGCCACCAGATCTTCCAGGCGGCCGGTTTCCATTTTTTTTTTGACAATGGCGTCCCAGATACAGGCGGTCTCTTTGTTCACCTCACAGATGCCGTTGGCCGATCCGCCGCAGGGACCGTGGAGCAGGCTTTTGGCACACCTGGCAATGGGGCACAGCCCCCCGAACAGATGGATGGCACATGCTCCGCACCCGGCGCAGCGTTCCTCCCACACCCCGTGCTGGACCGCGCCGCCGAAAAACGTGGTGTTCACGGCCGGAAAAAACACCTGGTCCGGGTACATTTCCGACAAAAACTGGGGCCCGACCCCACAGGCCATGGACACCACCGCATCATAATTTCCCACATCATCGGCCAGCCCGGCCACATATTCATTGTCACACTGGCGTTCCAGGACCCGGTGTGACACCTCCACCGGCCGCCCTTCCTTTTTTTGGGCGATTCTCAGTGTTGAAGCCAGAACCTCCGCCTCCTTGAGCCCGCCCACATTACATACGGTCACACATCCTTTGCATCCGAGGATAAGGAGTTTTTCCCTGTCCGCCACCATCCCCAGTATCTCTTCCAGAGACTTGCGATCTGCAACTATCATGTTACCTCCCTTTCGGGGTCAGGCCTGCGTTATTGATAACGCAGGCCTGACCCCACAATATTATCGGACCGGGGTGGGGCCCAGGTCTTTGATCTGCAGCACCATGTCGTTTGCGATCTCGGCGAACCTTGCGCCCTGGGCCGAGGACAGGTTGTACATGGCCACCCGCTCCGGCTCGATCCCCAGTTCGGTGAGCACCTTTTTCACGTAAACCACTTTTCGTCTTGCCTTGTAGTTGCCTTCCAGGTAGTGGCACTCCCCTTCCAGGCATCCGGCCACATAAACGCCGTCGGCCCCGTCCTCCAGAGCGGACAGCAGGTGAACAATATCCACCCGGCCGGTGCACGGCACCTGGATGATTTTGATGTTGGCCGGATAGGACAGCCTCATGGAACCTGCCAGGTCCCCTGCAGCGTACGCTCAGTACTGGCAGCAGAATGCAATGATCCTGGGCTCAAATTCCCGGGTGTTCATGGCACTTTTCTCCTGTTCATTGCCGGTCTTTTGTAAATCCTGCCGGTCCTGTGTCATGATACCGCCTCCTCTATTTCCGGTTCTTGTTCAAATAGCGCATGGGTTTTGGCCGCCACCTGCCGGTCGGTGAAATGGTTCAAGGTAATGGCCTTGCCCGGGCATTCCGCCACACATGCCCCGCATCCATGGCATTCAAACGGTTCGATCTGCGCAAATCCGTCTTCATGGATATAAGGAATGCCATAGGGGCAGGTGCGCACACAGGTGAGGCATACCGCACATTTTTCCTTTTCCACCGAAGCCACGATCCCCCCCACCATAAGGGAATCTTTTGACAGAATGGTCATGGCCCGGGCCACGGCTGCCCTGGCCTGGGCAATGCTTTCTTCCAGCGGTTTGGGATAATGGGCCAGACCCGCCACAAACAGGCCATCTGAGGCAAAATCCACAGGCCGCAGCTTGGCATGGGCTTCCACCAGGAATCCATCGCTGTTCACCGGCACCTTGAATTGTTCAAACAAGGCTTTGTTGTCCGCCGGTACCACGCCCGAAGCCAGCACCACCAGGTCCGGATGGATCTTCACATCCATCTGGAGCACCGGGTCAAACACCGTGAATCTCAGATTCCCCTGGCCGTCTTTTCCCAGCTCAGGCAGGCGTTTCAGGTCATACCGGATGAACAATACCCCCAGTTCCCGGGCCTGCTGGTACAGATCTTCCCTGAAACCATAGGAGCGGATATCTCTGTAAATCATGAACACCCGTTTGCGGCGATCCATTTTTTTCAGGGCAATGGCGGATTTGAGACTGTGGGTACAGCACACCCGGGAGCAGTAGGGATGGGCCTGATTTCTGGAACCCACACACTGGATGAACACAAAGGAGCGTCCCGATTCAATGCGGGGATCACTGTCCCGGAACGCCGCATCCATGTCCAGGTGGGTCACCACATCCGGGTGATCGCCGTAAAGGTATTCATCCGGTTTGTACTCCCTGCCACCGGTGGAAATAACCGCAGCCCCATGCTCGATGACGGTCTCACCGGCAGGGTTGCCCGAAATGTCCGGGGTGTCCCGGACAAGGGCCTTTTCGCTACCGGCGGGTGCCAGGGTGGTGGTAAAATTGCCTTTGGCGCCGGTGGTGCGGACCACCCGGGTATTCAGGTGAACTAAAATGTTTGAATCCGCTTTTATCGCATCCATCAGACTCTCCAGGTAGGGAGCAATGGGCTCACCCTGCCAGGTGGTGTTCAAAAACCGGGCAATGCCGCCCAGGGTATCGGTTTTTTCCACCAGGTGCACGGCCACGCCCTGGGCCGATGCCATGCGGGCCGCTTCCATGCCGGCCACACCGCCCCCCACCACCAGCAGCGATTTTTTAATGGACAGGCTCACCTGGTGCAACGGTTTCACAAATGCGGCCTTGGCCACGGCCATGCGCACCAGGTCTTTGGCTTTTGCCGTGGCTTTGTCCGGTTCGTTCATGTGAACCCAGGTGTTCTGGTCCCGGATATTGGCCATTTCAAACAGATACTTGTTAAGCCCGGCATCCCGGATCGTTTCCTGGAACAACGGCTCGTGGGTTCTGGGAGAACAGGACGCCACCACGACCCGATTGATCTCGTTTTCAATGATCACCTGCTTCATGTGGTCCTGGGTATCCTGGGAACAGGTGAACAGGTTATCCTCCACATACACCACATGGGGCAGGGCCTTTGCATATTCCCGGACCGCGGGCACATCCGCCACCCCGCCGATGTTGATGCCGCAGTTGCACACAAACACCCCGATGCGGGGGACAGCCCCGGCCACATCGGTTTCCGGGGGCATGTCCCGGGTGCGGGTCAAAGTCCACCGCTCGTCTGCCATGGCCATGGACGCGGTAGCTGCCGCAGCCGAGGCTTCCATCACAGACGAAGGGATGTCCTTGGGCTCCTGGAACGTGCCGCACACATAGATGCCGTCTTTGGTGGTGGCCACGGGCAAAAGATCGGTGGTACCGGCAAACCCGTGGGCGTTGAGATCGATCCCCATTTTTGCCGCCAGGGCCGCAGCCTCCCGGTTGGGGGCCAGTCCGATGGACAGCACCACCATGTCGAAAATTTCTTCGGCCAGGTTTCCGGCCTCGGTGGCATACACCAGCCGGTACCGATCCCCGGGCTCCGGAAAGACTGAGTGAATGCGCGACCTCACGTACCGCACCCCGGCATCGTCTTCGGCCCGCATCTGATATTTGTCAAACTCCTTGCCATGGGTGCGCATGTCCATGTAGAAAATGGCGCAGTCCAGTTTTTCTCCGGCATGCTCCTTGGCAATCACCGCCTGTTTGGTGGCATACATGCAGCACACCCCGGAGCAGTAGGCATGGTCCCCTTTGTTGATGTCCCGGGACCCTACGCACTGTAGCCAGGCGATCTTTTTCGGCTCTTTTTCATCCGACGGCCGCACCAGGTGACCGGCATACGGGCCGGACGCGGACAGAATCCGCTCAAATTCCAGGGAGGTCATGACATTAGGGCTGTGCCCGTAGCAGTAGGTGATCATCTGTTGGGGCTCGAACGGGGTGAACCCCGGGGCCAGGATGATGGCCTTGACCTGCACGTTGCGGGTTTCCGGCATCATGAAATGGTCCACAGCATCGGCCAGGCAGGCATCCACACACTGCATGCACTCGGAGCAGTACCCGCAGTTCAGGCACCTGGCCGCCTCCTTCTGACCGTCGGCCGGATCATACCCCAGCTCCACCTCATCAAAATTGCCGGCCCGCTTTTCCATGGGCAGCTCGGGCATCCGGTACCGGGCTTCACGGGGCATGTCCGGATCCACCGGGCGGTAGACCGGTTCTTCCACCACCGGCATATCCCGGCCTTCGGCCATGTCTTTGCCGGTGAGATACCGGAAAATCGATTCCGCCGCCGCCATACCGGCAGCCACCGCACCGATGGCCACCCCGGGACCGGTCTGCACGTCCCCCCCGGCAAACACGCCGGCCCGGTCCGTTGCCAGGGTCACCGGATCCACCTCTGGGGTGTTCCACCGGGTGATTTTCACATCCGCCAGATCCTCGATCACGGAAATGTCGGGCTGCTGGCCGATGGCACAGATGAGCTGGTCGATAACGATGTCGTACTCACTGTCGGGCACAGGCACAGGCCGGCGCCGGCCTGACGCGTCCGGTTCCCCCAGTTCCATTCGGATCACCCGCAGGCCCGCCACCCGGCCGTCTTTTTCCAGAACCTTCTGCGGGGCTGCCAGATAGGTGATGGTCACGCCTTCGTCTTCAGCAGCGCAGATCTCTTCTTCCCAGGCCGGCATCTCTTTGCGGGTTCTCCGATAGATGATGGTGACATTTTTGGCCCCCAGGCGAACCGCAGCCCGTGCCACGTCAATGGCCACATTGCCCCCGCCGATGATGCCCACCTGTGTTCCGGTTTCGGTTTCACCGTTTAAATTGAGCTCCCTCAGAAAATCCACGCCCTGGCGGACCCCGGGCAGATCTTCGCCCGGGATGCCTAAAGACAGCCCTTTGTGGGCCCCCAGGGCCAGGAACACGGCATCGAATCCTTCGGCCTTCAGACTGTCCACGGTAAAATCATGTCCCAGGCGCTGGTGGCAGTGAATCGACACGCCCAGGTTGGTGATCACATCGATGTCTTTGTCCAGCACGTCCGGGGGCAGTCGGTGGTCCGGAATTCCCACCCGCAGCATGCCGCCGGGTTTGGGCAGGGCTTCGAAGATCACGGCATCCACCCCTTTTTTTACCAGATGGAATCCGCAGGACAGCCCGGCCGGACCCGATCCAATGATGGCCACTTTCTTCCCGATCTTGGGATCGCAGGGGATCTCCACATCCCGGGGATCAAACTGGTCTGCGGCCAGGCGCTTGAGATCCCGGATGGCCACAGGCGCCTCCACCTGGCAGCGGCGGCAGGCATCCTCGCATTCATGGGGGCAGATCCGGCCCAGGGTCCCGGGCAACGGCAGCTGTTCCATGATGATCTCCAGGGCCTGCCTGTATTTGCCCTGTTTGACCATCTGCACATACCCCTGGACATTGAGCCCGGCAGGGCACGTGAGGCGGCAGGGGGCCTGGTCGGTTTTTTCAATGGCCCAGGCAGACGGCATGGCCTGGGGATAGAGTTTGAACGCGGCCTTGCGGTCCCGCAGATTCTCGTCAAACCGGTTGGGCAGATCCACCGGGCACACCTTGCCGCATTCGCCGCAGGCCGTGCATTTTTCCAGGTCGATGTACCGGGGATGCTGCGTCAGGGTCACCGTGAAATTGCCGGCCTCCCCGTCCACGAGTTTAATATCGCCCGAGGTCACCAGTTCCACATTCAGATGACGACCCGCCTCCACCAGCTTGGGGGAGATGATGCACATGGAGCAGTCATTGGTGGGAAAGGTTTTGTCCAGCTGGGCCATGGTGCCGCCGATGGCCGTGTTGGTGTCCACCAGATACACCAGGTGTCCGGAATCCGCCAGGTCCAGGGATGCCTGGATACCGGCGATACCGGCGCCCACCACCATTACCGATCCTTTTTCCATTTCGGTCATGTCATTCCTCCTTGCATTCAGTCCCGCTTGGGGCATTTAATCCCGCCTTTAATCCCAAGTGTGGGTCAAAGTCCCACGTCGGCCAGGTCCGGGCCGAGATAGGCGCGTTCAGTATCCGCCAGAACCCCTAACGCCAGGCAGATGATGGTCCACAAATGGACCACGTGATACCTGCCGCCGTAGTGGTGGCCGATATCCTCGATCTGGCCGTGACAGTTGTGGCAGGGGGCGATGACGTAATCGGCCCCTGTGGCCATGATCTGGTTGAACTTGATTTTGCCGTAGGCCCGGCGCTGGTCCGGGAACCCGGCCTGCAGAGCCCCGCCGCCGCCGCCGCAGCAGAAATTGTTCATCCGGCTGGGTACGGTATCGATGAAGTTCTCCTCACCCACCACGGTTTTCACCACAAACCGCAGGTCGTCCACGATTTTGTTGGACCCGCTCTTCCGGGCGATGTTGCAGGGATCCTGCACCGTGAATTTTGCACCGATATCCTTGTTCCAGTCGGAATTGACCTTGAGTTTGCCTTCACGGATCCACTGGGCGTAGAGCTCGATGATGGTGGTCAGCTGGAATTTGTGGGGAATGTTGTATTTGCGCAATCCCTCCAGGATTGCAAAATAGGAATGACCTCACTCGGTATTGACCACCAGAGGACTTTTGAGGGTGTTGTCCACATGCAGGACAAACTCCTCGATGATGTAGCGCCACCCTTCGTCATCGGCCAGAAACATACAGTAATTCTCCCCGGCCCACATCACCGACGGATAGGTCCAGTCCGCCCCCACCAGGTGCAGGATCTTCCACAAAGGCCCCATTTCCTCGGGTTCGGTCACCGGCTCCCGGGAGTTCTGGTTGAGCACCATCTGGGCCCCCACCCGGTCCACGGTCACCTCAAGATCCTCAAATCCGGGATGATCTTCTCTGATCTCCTCAGCCACATCCAGGACCGTGAACTTGAAATCCTCCTTGGCCGCACCCATGGCCGATCCGGTCCGGATATGCTGGTCGCAGGATCCCAGGATGCCTTTGGGCCGTTTTTCCCGGGCCATCTTTGCCCGGATGTTGTAAATCAGTTTGGGAATATTGATATTCATGGGACATGCCAGCTGACACCGGCCGCACATACTGCATACCCATTTCCAATCGGATTTAAGGATCTCTTCGTCCATGCCGAAATTGAGCATACGGATCAGTTTTCTGGGATCCATGCCGAACTGCTCGGACGCCGGACAGCCCCCGGTGCAGGTGCCGCAGGTCAGGCACAGATCAAAGTTTGCGTCCGGTACCTTGTCCAGTACCGCTTCCTTGAGTTCACCATCAAGGGTGTCGATCTTGATTGCCTCTGCCATGGTGCGTCCCCCCTGTATTCGGTTGAAGGCTTATGTCATTTGATCATACCTCACCTGAGTTTGGCCGCGTTCAGGTACCGGGCCAGTTTGTCCTCTCCGCCGATGGTAATGATATGCACGCCCTGGCAGATATCCTTAAGGCTTTTGACGGTATCTGCAAACAGCTCGATGCTGGCCTTTGTCTTGTCCGGTGCGTTGAGCAGCTTCTGGATCACCCATTCCGGCACCAGGCCGGACTTGAAATGGCGGTTCAAAAACTTGCCCATGCCGGCCGTGCGCAGGATCATTACCTCAGCGATCACCGGCACCCGGAACGGGGCTACCTGTTTCATGAACTTTTCAAACTGGTCCACGTCAAAAATCGGGGTGGTGAGAAAATAGCCGGTCCCCACATTGAGCATGTCCTCCAGTTCCTCCATGCCCCGCTTGGGCATTTGCTTTCCCCAGGGGGTTTCCACACCCGAACCCAGGGTAAACTCAAAATTTTTACCCAGGTCGTTGCCTTCAATGGTAACCCCCTGGCGCAGGTGGTCTAAAACCGATCCCAGCTTACCGGAATCCACATGAAAAAACATGGATTCCTGGAGACTGTCTCCGGAAATCCGGTAGTCCTCGGTGAAAACCAGCAGGTTATCCACCCCCACCTCATGGGCCGAAGTCAGGTCCTTCTGGAGCTGATACCGGTTCTTGTCTCTGGTAGTGGTCTGGTAGATGGCATTGAACCGGTTTTTCAGCAGCAGGTCACAGGTCTGGATGCTGTCTCCCACCACACCTTCGAGTTCCACATCAGACACGGACACACCGTCCACCCTGCCCCGGACCCTGCTCAGGCTTTTTACCAGTGCTTCAGGTTCGTCGTCGCCAAGGGGTGCCTGAACTTCAGAGGTCACAACAAATCTCTTTTTTTCCAAAGATTCTTTTAAATTCATGATCTGCCTCCTTGTTATTTAAGTCCAAGCAGTTTTGCGACTTCTTCTTTGAGCTGGTGCAAAGGCAAGGGCTTGGAAAAACAGACATCCGCACCATTTTTCTTCATCCGGGCGAATTTTTCGTCGTCCAGATACGCAGACAGCACAATAATTTTCGTGTGTCTTGTCTCCTCGTTGTCCTTGATTTTCTTGCAGACCTCATATCCTTTGATATCGGGCATCATGATATCCAGGATCATCAAATCCGGTTTGAAATGGTTGACCTGAAGCCCTGCCTCAAACCCGTCGGATGCCGAAATCACCTCATAGTCGAACTCGTCCTCTTCCAGGGCCTGGACAATGGATTCCACAATGATCATGTCGTCATCCACCACCAGGATTTTCTTGCGGGCACTGTCATCTTTTTCCTCCGGGATGGGAATTCCCTGATCGCGCATAAAGATTTCCAGGTCGGATTTCTTGATGCGGCGATGGCCGCCCACCGTCCGGTACGCCTTGATATGGCCGGCCTCCACCCAGTTGATAATGGTTTTAGACGAAACATTGCAGTACTTGCTGGCCGTGAATACAGTCAATGTGTCTTCCATAATGCCTCCTTTGCATTGATGGTTTATAGTTTTTTTATTTATTATATAAAATACAACATGTCAATAAAAAAATAATAAATAAAATAAATAAAATAACTATACTATTTCCCATTATAATACGTCATATTTTTTACCATGAAGGACACGAAGATCACGAAGTGTGAAAAAAGGAAGACAACAGATATAGAAGTGCCGGTTACGCCAGGGGCAATTTGATGGTGAACCGGGTCCATTCGCCGTATTGAGATTCTACGGTGATGTCGCCGTCATGATCCTGAATGAATCCATAGCACACTGAAAGCCCCAGCCCCACCCCCTTGATACTGTCGGTTTTGGTGGTGAAAAAAGAATCAAACACATTTTCCAGGTGTTCAGGCTTGATGCCGGTGCCGGTATCTTCCACAATGATATAAATCATGTTGCCGTTGGGCCGGGTGGAAAGAGTCAGAATGCCGCCGTCAGGCATGGCGCACATGGCGTTGGAAAACAGGTTGATGAACACCTGACGAAGCTGGTCCCGGGAAGCCATGATGATGCCCGGATCCGGGGTCAGGTCCAGCTTGACCTTGATGGAGTTTTCCCGGAACCGTTTGTCATAGAGCACCATGAGCTCATCGATCACGGTGTTGACGTCCAGCTCTGCCCGTTCGGTTTCATCCGGCCGGGAAAAAGACAGCATTTTTTTGAGCATATCTGCCAGGCGCACGGTTTCAGATAAAGACATATCCAGAAGCCGTCGCCGCTTGTTGGAAGGCGGGATCTCGGTTTTCAACAATTCCAGGGTATTCATGATCCCGAACAAAGGATTGTTCAGTTCATGGGCAATCTGGGAGGTGAGCCGGCCCATGGCGGCCAGTTTTTCCGACTGGAGCAGGTGTTGCCGGGCTTCGGCAAGTTCCCGTTCGGTTTTGAGACGTTCCCGCAGATCCACAAACAGAGCCAAGGTGGCGGTTTCTTTTCCTTGTTCATCAAAAAGAAACGACGCGGACAGGTTGCCCTCCAGCCGGACCCCGTCCCGGCGCTCAAAGGTCAGCGGATAAGAGGTCAGCCGACCCACTCCGCCATATTCCGCGTCCCGCATCATCCGGGTCACTTCCGCTGCCACCTCCCTGGAATAGATCTGCTGGACCGTCATGTTGTCCACCACTTCATCGGCGGACAGTCCGAACAGATTTTCCGCTCCCCGGTTCCACAGTATGATCCGGCCGGTCATGTCCATGGCCATGATGGCATTGGGAGAGCAGGAAATAATGTTGTCCAGAAAATCGTAGGCCTCCCGGATTTTGTTTTCGCTTTTCTTGCGCTCGGTGACGTCCACCACGATACCTTCGTACCCCAGGACGCCACCACTGGTGCCATACCGGACATGGGAGGTCAGCAGGATATCGATAAGATGCCCGTCCCGCCGCCGCCACTGGAGTTCGTAATCCACCACCCGCCCTTTTTTCTCGATGATCCGCTGATATCTTTCCCGGTCCCCGGGTGTCAGATACACATCCCGGGCCAGATCCAAAGCCAGGAACTCTTCCTTATCCTGGTATCCCAGAATTCTGAGCAACGCCGGGTTCACATCCAGAAACCGGCCCTGTTTGCTGGAAATAAACACCCCGCACCCGGCATGGATAAACAGGCGCTGATAATTTTCTTCAGAAGATTTGAGCCGGGCCGCCTGCTCCTTGCGCCGGGTGATGTCCCGGTAGATGGACAGTTTGGACCGGGTCCCGTCCCGGTTGGTTACGGGAATTTCAGACAAAGCAAAGTTTTTTTTCACCGATTCCAGATAAATTTCCGAATGCCGGGTTTCGTTTTTTTCAAAAATCTCCCGGTAATTACACCAGCCACAGGGGGTTTCATAATTGAGCAGCACCTTGTGACATTTTTTCCCCACCCCGTCTCCGAACAGGTCTGTCATGAACCGGTTCATATACTCCACTGTAAAATCTTCGCTCACAATGTAAATGCCGTCTTCGAACGCATCCAGTGCGTCCAGCAGCCGCGGGGTGTGGTCACTCATACCGGGTCTCCTTATTTTAAAGGATTTCGAAGATTTTTTACAGTATCGCCCAAGACCCTGTTTGTCAATATCGACACCATCAAGATATCCATGATATACTTATTCGGCATAATCTTTAAAAAATCAGCAGGAGGCACGCACCGTGAAAACCGAAAAAGAGATCAAAAAAAGACTGGCGGAACTGGAAATACTGATTAAAGACACCAAAGACCGGCTGCCGGCCCATTCGGTCAAGCCACCGGTGATGATGGATCTTCTGGCGTATGAAGATGAATACGATGATCTGATGAAACAGCTGGCAAATCTGAAAAATGGGTAAGGAAATATTCAGGATACCTGGCATTCCATGTCCAGATGAATAGATATTCATTCAATAAATTAAATTCAGGTTTTTTTAAACATCCCTTGACTTTTCCCGATTTAAAGAGGTTCAATAAAAACCCATAGTTTTCCCCCGCAAACATCTCCACCTTTGGTACCTAAATCATCAGTGAGGTCGATTTCAAGGATCTGAGGCTTTTGGGTGATCAATGTACTGCGCAAAGCAGCGCTGCGCGCCTGACTTTCGCCGCAACCGCCCCCTATCGACCCATAAATGGTACCATCCATACATATGATCATTTTTGCCCCGGTCCCCCTCGGTGTGGAACCCGCTGTTTCGATAATCGTGGCAAGGCAAACTGTTATTTCCCTTTCCTTTAGCTCCATTAATTTTTTAAAAATTTCCAGATCATTCATAAATCAATTCCTACCGCATTCCTCAGCGCCCGAGCCTGAACAGAACCTTTTCTGCGAACACACACCAGTTCGGATACAATCGACAGTGCAATTTCTTCGGGCGACTCAGCCCCGATGGGAAGTCCGATGGGTGTAAAAACATCTTTTATCCTCGCCCGGGAATACCCTTTTTCCGCCAGCATTTCAAGAACAAAACGAACTCGCCTCCGGCTTCCAATAAGACCGACATATACGGTTTTCTTTTTTAGTATTTCGATTAAACAATCAGCATCGTGCTCATGCCCCCGGGTGATCACAACGACATAGGTGTTAGAACTGAAATGGTAATCACGCAAAGCAGCAGTAAAATCTTCAGCAATGATTTTGCAATTTGGAAAACGAGAAGGGCTGGCAAAATCGGGTCGGTCGTCGATGACCACCACCCGAAACTTCAGTGGCTGGGCAAAACGGGCTAAAGGGATAGCAATGTGACCGGCTCCGCACAAGATTAACTGGGCATCAGGGGAGAGAATGTTCAGAAAAAATTTAACCCCGGCTTCAATTTCAGCCACCTGGCTTTTATTTTCCTTAAATGCCTTTTGGGCCAGGCCAGCCAAATCTGAATCCAGTTTCGTTGATCCGAGAGAACCCACTATGTCACCTTTGTCGTATACAATTGCTTTTTGACCGGGCCGGACATCAGAGATGTTTGAGGTCAGGACAGTTGCCAGACAGAAGATTTTTTCCTTTTTTAAAAGCTCAACAATTCGAACATGAATATCCATAAGACACCAAATTAATCATAATTTCTGGGTTGACATTCCATAAACGATTATTTTTCACGTCGATAATATCGCATTAAGCCTGTTGAGTAAACACCGAGGGCTGCCCAGAAAAAAACCTCAGCCAGTCCGGCTTCGAAAAATACTCTTTTTGCGGTATCCTTGCCAACAAAAAGGGATATGAATCGCCAGAGATCCAACCATCCGCCGGAAATATCCAGCATACACATACGGGTACCAGCAAGGTCGAACCAGCCCTTTTTTTTTGACGTAAAATTGACCGTTGTTTTTCCTGACGGCTCCATCTGAATGCCCCCCCTGCCTTAGATCCCACCAGGGCAGGGGGGGATGAAGCATTATTGATATTTGTCTTTAATAAAGGCCAATGTTTCATCAATGGCGGTCACGGTCAGTTCCAGGTCTTGCTGGGTGTGCCGGTAGCTGATGTACGAATGATGAAACGGGGTGAAAAAGAACCCTTTTCGGATGAGCTGGGTGTAAAAATCCGTGCGTTTGGATTTGTATGCACCGCTTGCTTCCTTTTCAAAGGTAATGTAGAACATGGGGGCCACGCCGCTCAGTTCTGCACCCACATCATATTTGTTTATGAGTTCCTGGATTTTTTTCATCATCCATTCGCCCTTTTCCCAGATATTTTCCAGCACCTTGTCCCGCTCCAGGATTTCAATGGTCTTGAGCGCGGCCACAAAAGCTTCACTGTTGGGGAAAAAGGTGGACGAAATAAACAGCTTGGATTCAGCCGCCATCATGATCTCTTGTTTACCGGTGACAACAGAGATGGGGTATCCGTTGGCCATGGCCTTACCCATCACAGTGAGATCCGGGGTGGCCCCATACAGTTGCTGGGCTCCGCCCATGGATAGCCTGAAGCAGGTCCGGATTTCATCATACACAAGGACAGCCCCATATTTGTCAGCAATCTGTCTGACCCCTTCAAGGAAACCCGGTTGGGGGAGTTCCATTTTTTCATGGTTGGGATGTCCAAAGGGCGTCATGATGATGGCCGCAGTTTCATCCCCATGGGTGGCCATCAGCTCTTCCAGCTGTTCAAGGTGGTTATATTGAAATTCAAACACATCGTCATAGAATTTGGACGGGATACCGCCTTTCATCTCAACGCACCAGTCATGCCAGCCATGGTAGCCGCAGCGCATGACCTTGATTTTGTTGGTATGGGCCCGGGCAATACGGATGCTGGCCGTGGTGGCATCAGAACCGGTTTTCAGGAAAATGCTCATTTCCGAAGACGGTATAATCTGGGTTAATTTTTTTGCCAGCAGGTTTTGAAATTTCTGGGTCAGGGTAAAACAAAACCCTTTGTTTTTTATCTGCTGGTAAACCGCATCATCCACCTCTTCTTCGCGATACCCTAAAATGATGGGGCCGTACCCGCACAGGAAATCAATAAATTCATTACCATCCACATCGGTGAGGCGACAGCCTTTACCGGATTCAAGAAAGATGGGGTATTCTCCATTGATAAAATCACCAGGCTTTCTGGCACCCAAGACCCCACCAGGGACCAGTGTGAGTGCTTCATCATATAATTCCAGGCTTTTCGTTATATTTAATTTTTCTGTTTCTTTCATGGAAAGCCTCCTGATTTATTTGTCCACTTCAAACAGGGATTCGATTTTTTGACTCTGGTGGATTCTGGCCCCTCTTTTTAAGAAAGCACCAAGGAATTTATCCGGATCAATGCAGCCTTCCGGTGCCAAAACCCCTTTTATGGTGACATCCCCGGCATCCATCATCAGGGATGCAATGGAAGCGGGAAGTCCAGTTCCCGGTGCCATTCGGCCCACCATGTCTGCGGTGTAGGTAATTTTTTTGCCATCTTTTTCTCCCTTGACAATGACTTTAAGCCCTGAAGACTGGGGACCGTTGTCTCTTCCCTCGGGAATGGTTTCCCACAGTTTTAGGGCAAGGTCATAGGGGGTAACTTTTGTGCCTTTGATATCAATGGGGTCGTTGCCCAGAAGACCAGTTTGTTTCTGCTCTTGGATTAATTCATCCACCCATAAGGGGATCAGGGCTCCCTTGATGATGATATTTTTAACCCCTTTAATGTATTTGGGCAGGGTGATGGGCTGGGGATGGCCAACGTAACGGACATGGCAGGTCCCTAAAGGGTCAAGGAACTTTTCTGCCACCGGTTCTGTCCCGCCTTCCACATGAACCAGTTCTCCGTTGATATACTGGGGAATTTTACCCAGGGTCATGTGAAGGCTGTGGTCCCATGCGGCGCCTTTAAGTTCGGCAATGCTGACCACCCAATACAGATAGATTTCATCTACACTATCCAGCCGGTCTGCATACCATTTTACCAGCACATTGTTGGTGCCGGGATCTGATCCCATGCCCGTGAGAACGGTGATGCCCGCATCCTTGGCCATTTGGTCAATTTCGGACTCAAACAGAATCTGGGTGCCTTCATAATCATCGCAGATATCAATATAGTTCACTTTTGCCACCACAGCAGCCTTTGCCACGGGCACTGCAGTTTTGTAAAAAGGACCAGCCGTGTTGATGACCACGTTGACGTCTTTAAAGGCCTTTACCATGGTGTCATGGTCATTGACATCCATTTTGATAAGGGATATTTTTTCACTTTCTCTTAATTTTTTTGACAGTCTTTCCGGATCCGGGTATAAGTCCGCTAAAATTACCTGTGTAACCTGTTCTTGTTTGATCAGGTCCCGGGCAACGCCCTGGCCCATACCGCCGACTCCGCCAATGATTAATGCCCGCATGTTTTTTTCCTCCTGTACGTTATTTTTTTCTGTTATTTTTACTTATTGTCGTTTAAGCCCCTATTTTCAGAATCAGCGCTGCGCCGGTATCCCCGGCAGCACACCCGCTAAACAGCATATATCCCCCGCCCTTGTCGGCCAGCTCCTCAATACCTTCGATGATCGAACGCCCAGCCGTAGGTCCCTGGGGATGGCCGAAAATGAGAGAAGACCCGAAGTTGTTAAAACTGTTCACATCAATGCCCATCTGGCGGGCCAGATAGATGTCATTGGCAGCAAAGGGGTTATGGGTTTTGATCACTTTAACGTCTTTAATAGAGATGCCGGCCCGGTCCAGGGCCATCTGAGCCGCAGGGACCACAGCCATGGCCATGAACCCTTTTTTCGCCCGGGAAAATCCATAGGAAATAATTTGTGCATCCCTGGAGGAATCCTGGCTCAGTTTTGAGGCTTTTTCTTTTGTGGTGACAATGAGACCGCAATTGCCGTCTGCCGGATGGGTCTGTGCGCCAAAGGTGTGGGCGCCGTTGGGCAGTACCGGCTTTAAATTTTCAAGACCCTGCCGGGTGGTCTGAACCACACCTTCATCTGCTGCCACCTGGATGGTTTTCTTTTTAGATACGGTGATATTGACCGGTACCATATATTTTTTCTGGAATTTCCTGTCATTGGCAAGACTGTCCATGTACTGGTCATACCTTCTGAGGGCCACATCGTCACATTCTTCTCTTGTTACCCCGCTCTCTTTGGCCACATTTTCAGCGGTCTGGATCATGGCATTTTTTGCCCATGGATCATTGTTGAAATTGTCCATCATCCAGTTTTCTGAAATGACTTGCCCGCCCGGGCCCTTGGGATTGGGCCAGATGGTATGGGGACCGTTGGAACATCGATCCGTCATCAGGGCAAAGGCGGTCTGATAAGTCCCTGTCTCAATGCCGGTAGCAGCCTGGAAGATGCAGGTGGTAGAGGTGGAACAGGCCTGGCTGATCATTACTCCGGGAATATTTTGAGCACCGATCAAAGCAGAGGCCCATGGCCCGCCGTAAAACATATGGGGCTGTCCGACCGTGGTTCCTAAGATGAGGTAATCAAAGATATCAGGGCTGATATCCTTTGTTTCAAGCCATTTTTCCGCTGTCTGGGATCCCAGAACAATGGAATTCTCATTTGCCAGACTGCCCTGCCATTTGGAAAAAGGGCTGGAATAGTACCCGCTGTAAGGGATAAACGCTTTTGTCAACATGATTCTATTTTCCTAAAGTTATCATATGATGGTCTTCTGCTTTGACCTGTTATTCATTCAATGATTATACTGCATTAAAATAGCTTCCAGTACGCTGCCGCCAATAGCCCGTGCTTTTTCCGATACGGTGGTGCAATAGACTGGATTCCCCCGGGGATCAATATCCCCGATTTTAAGCTGGTTGGTCACCCGGGTATGATTTCGTATCCTTCCTCTTAAGACCCCGTCTATCCGGGAGATGACCGGTTGAGTATCCACCTGCCCGATCACATCGTGTTTTTTTACCAAGGTGCCAATGGGCAGGGATGATGTGAATACACCGGCGCAGGGTGCCCTAAGAACCCGTTCACTGGTATATCCGCCGATATTGCCGGGAACACCGGTGTTAGGTTCCGGACAGCCTTTTAACATCACCCGCCCAAGATTGTGGCCCCGGTTGGTTTCGATGACCATATGCACATCTTTGCCTGCCTCAAATCCCGGGCCAAGCCCAATGACCAGGGGGGCTTCTGAGCGATGGGTGCCCAGATTTTTTTTGGCAATAATGGCATCAATCACCACATGGGGGTGGATGGCCTTGATGGCATTCCAATCCGGGTCTACCATGACAGGGACAAATCGGGTCCCCCAAGCAGAAGAAATGTCTTTGATATCTGAACATTTTTTTGCACTAACCCCTTCCACCACAATCTGTTCATCATATACGGCTTCGCAGAAACTGACCTGCCGTCTCACAGCCAAGGGTTTTGGGACTTCCATCATGAAAATATGATTTAAATTTGCCATAAAAAGACGGCAGGCAATACCGGTGGCCATTTCTCCGGCACCTTTGATAGCAATAACAAGGTCTTTGATCGGTATTGTCATATCATGGGGGCTATTGGGTAATCTTGATTCAGTCATAGGGATATCCTTTTTCATTTATCTACCGAACGAACAGACAGGGTAATGGCAGACCTTGCAGTTCATGCACAATCCCCCATGTCCCATGGCGGCAATGTCATCACCGCAGATGGTTTCTCCTGCCAAAATTCTTGGAAAAATAAGGTCAAACACGGTCTGTTGATAGTAGAATACACAGGCCGGCAGGCTGATGACAGGGATGGTATCCAAACGTGAAACCATGAGCATGGCACCGGGAAGAACAGGGCTGCCGTAAAATGTCACCTTGGCTCCGGCCTGGATAACCCCCTGGCGGGTGACATCATCCGGGTCAACCGATAGTCCTCCCGTGGTGATGATCAGGTCACACCCAAGTTGTTTTAACTCCAGAACAGCATTGGAAATGGCAAAGATGTCATCGGGAACCAGGATTTTTTTAATCAGTGTGCATCCGGCATCGGTTATTTTTTTGCCCACGGACGGACCAAAATCATCAGTGATCAGACCATTAAATACTTCAGATCCCGTTATTACGGCCCCCACTTTCAAGGGGGTATAAGGCTTGACAGACACAATTGGGTTATTTTCTTTTGTCAACGCTTCAAGCGCCTGGATATTTTTTGTGGGAATGGTCAAAGGGATAATCCGCGTGGCAGCTACGATTTCTCCCTTTTTACAGGGAAAATTGTTTTTCAATGTGGCCACAATAATCTGTCCCATCTTATTGACCTGGAGCAGTGCATCCACATTAATTTTTAAAAGACCTGCGTGGCGGGTGACAAGATTGATTTTACCTTCCCTTGGTTCGGTGAAGTCAAGGGTTTGATCTGAAATGGCCGTTGCAATTCTTTGGGCGGCATCATTTTCATGGAGCTGGTCGTCTCCAAGTTCGAGGACGTATAAATACTGCTTCCCGATCCTTAAAAGTTCCGGTATATCTTCTTTTTTTACCAGATGACCTTTTTTAAACGCCACTCCTTTGAATTTCCCCCTGGTAATCCGCGTCATGTCATGGGCGAGAACCGTTCCTATCGCATCTTCAACTTTGATTTTCTTCATTTACATAAGTCCCGTCAAGTATTTCGGTCAGAACCCCGCAGGTTTCAGTGGGCGGCATGATAAACGCATACCGGTTTCCAAACAGTTCTCTTGGTTTGTCATCAATCAATTTTTTACCTTTGGTTTTTAACTCTTTTAATCCTTTTTCAACATCATCTGTCCGGTAGGAAATCAGGAAAACGCCTTCTCCTCTTTTTTTGATGAATTTTGCCACGTCTCCGTCAGGAGATGTGGCTTCCATCAATTCAAGGGCAAGATCTCCCAGATAATACCGGGCAACCTTTATCTTTTCGCTTTCCGCCACATATTCCTGGGCCAGTTCAAGTCCCAGGGTGTCTTCATATATTTTTTTGGCCTGCTCAAGGTTTTTAACGGCAAGGCAGATATGATCAATTGACGTGGCTTTCATTTACGACTCCTTGTTTTGGGGTCTGGATTTTTTTTCCTTAATAGCGGCCAGGATTTTGTCCGGTGTCAGGGGGAAAGAATCCATGTAGACCCCAATGGCATTACTGACGGCAGCCGAATACCCTTGGGCTGCAGACATGGCAATGGACATTCCGGCTTCTTTGGCACCATAGGGTCCCTTAGGTTCAATGGACTCCACGATGATGGTATCGATGTTAGGCATATCACAGGCCAGGGGCAGTTTATAATCCAGCATGGTGGGATTCAGGCATCTGCCGTCTTTCCATTCATGGTATTCAGTGAGCATGCCGCCCTGGCCGCCCATGGCAATGGCGCCTTCAAACTGGCCTTCCAGCACAAGGGGATTCAATGCTTTGCCCACATCCTGGCAAGCCGTGGCATTGAGTACCTCCACCTGTCCAGTGTCAGGGTCCACCTTGACCTCCACAATGGTGGTGCCGAATGAAAAAGCTTCACACATCTGGCCGTAGGGATTGGAGACCCATTCCCGTTTCATGTCCACCTTGGGCCAGTACCCACCTTCGGCATTGACAGAGTTAAAATTCGTCAGACTGATTCTTACCACTTTTTTAATGGGGATGGATTTTTCAGGATTATCTTTAACAAAAATCAGACGATTTTTAGCAGCAAGCGTATCCGCTTTAACTTTTAATACTTTAGCGGCCACCTCAAAAAGTTTTTTCCGGCAGTTTGCCGCTGCGATCTGGACAGCCTGTCCCCCCACAAAGGTGGATACCTGGGAATAGGACCCCGGATCCGAAGAGGTGGTCTCAGTATCGGCTGAGACCAGGTGAATATCTTCGGGCAACAGCCCTAGTTCTTCAGCTGCAATCTGGACCAGCATATTGTCATTTCCCTGGCCGTTATCCACTACTCCGGACATCACTGTTGCCTCTCCATCCTCATTGAATTTGATAAAACTCTGTGATCCACCGCGGATGCCCATGGGAAATCCGACCTGCACCGCATTTGTGCCGATCCCTATGCCGTGAAAGGGAGGAAGTTTCCCCCATTTATCTTTAAAACCTGATCTTTCAACGGCCTTGTGAATAGTTTCATCCATGGCACAGGAACCGACCTTTGACTTTGTGTTGGTATGCTCTCCTGGTTTTCGGACATTTCTCAATCGCATTTCCACAGGATCGATACCAAGATGCTCGGCAATCATATCCAATTGCGTGTCAAGACCGGCCGCAAAACAACGGCCATGGGTCCGAATCATTCCCCTGATGGGTTTGTTGGTATAGATGCTGTAACCATTATATCGTACACTTTCCATTCGATACACCTGTTCCATGGAGAGAAACGGGACGCTTACCGCTATCGGTCCGGTGCTGATATATGCACCGCCGTCCAGATAGCAAGTGGTTTCCCGGGCCAGAACCCGTCCATCTTTATCTACTCCGGTTTTATGGGTGGTGATCATGGCATGCCCCTGGCGGGTGGCAATGGAATTTTCTTCCCTTGTGAACTCTATTTTGACGGGTTTGTCCGCTTTTTTGGCCAGCAGGGCACAGATATAGTCAGCCGGACAGATTTCAGATCGACCACCAAATGCACCGCCAATGGTAATCTTTCGAACTTTTACTTGGTGAAGCGGAATTTTGAATGCATTGGAAAGGGGTTTGGATTTCATATGAGGACCGCCATTGGGACACCAGATTTCCAGACACCCGTCATAATCAAATCTGGCTGCCACGGCATACGGTTCGGCCATGAAATAGGAATCTTCCGGAGCCACAAATGTATCTTCCCTGACATAGTGGGCTCGCTTAAAATTTTCATCCACTTCACCGGTCTCGATGTTGATATGGACATTTATGTTATTTGGAAAATCTTCATGAATGGGTTCAGTTTGAGATGCCAGGGCTTCCATGGATTCAAACACTGCCGGCAGTTCCTCATATTCAACTTCAATGAGATCCAGGGCTTCCAACGCTGTCTCTTCATCCACAGCAGCCACACCGGCCACTTCATCTCCGATGTATCGTACCTTTTCCATTTGAATGAACTGTTGGTCCCGTGTATAGGAAAAAACCCCCCACTTAACCCCTTCAGTATCTTTGCCGGTGACTACTGATTTAACACCGGGAAGTGCCTCCGCCTTTGATGTATCAATATTTAGAATTCGGGCATGGGCATAGGGACTTCGTTTGATTTTGCCAACCAGCATGCCTGGTAATTTCAAATCTGCTGTAAACTTTGCCTTTCCCATAACCTTGGCCCTGGAATCAATCCTGGGCATTCGTTTTCCGATGATGGTGTAATCAGACATCTCTTACTCCTTTTTCGTTACTGCCCTGTTTTACAATCCGGACACTGGTTATCTGGATTGCCGGTATGGCAGACAGCATCAACAATTTTAGCATACCCCGTGCACCGGCAAATGTTGCCGGCAAGAGTTTTTCGCACAGTTTTCTCATCGGGTTTTGGATTGTTCTGCAACAATGCATCGGCTGAAATAAGCATGCCCGGGGTGCAAAAACCACACTGGACTGCACCATGGTTGATAAATGATTCCTGAAGATCTGATAATTGATCCCCGTTTGCCAGGCCTTCTACTGTTTTAATGCGGCATCCGTCAGCTTCCAATGCCAGGGTCAGGCAGGATCGAACCGGTTTGCCGTCCATTTGAATGGTGCAGGAACCGCACACACCTTCCCCGCAGCTTTCTTTTGATCCGGTCAGATCAAATTTTTCCCGTAATACTTCCAAAAGGGTATCATTGGGGGCCACACTGACCTCACGAAGTTTGTCATTTATCGTTAATGTAATCTCTATTTTTTCCATTTTATAACTCCATCCTTCACTTGATTATCTGTCTGCAGCCTGAGCAGCTTCTTTAAGTGCCCGGAACACCATCGGGGACACCATGGCACGCCGGTATTCAAGGGTGCCCCCCACATTGTGAACGGCAAAGGTTGCCGCACTGTTCATGGCGGCGTCTGCTGCCGTTTGAAACGCAGCGAAATCGGTGAACTTTTTCCCTTTTAACCCGGCGGATTCTCCGGCAAGGAAAAGGGGCGATCGGCCCATGGCACCCACAACGATTCTGGCCCCTTCTATTTCATCTTTTTGGGTAAGGGACGGTGTTAGCAGGACCCCGGCACAGACAATGGGATAATCAATGGCAGACCGAAAGGCCAGTCGATGATAAGCACTTTGCCCTCCCTGGAAAGGGATAAAGATTTCCTTTAAAAGCTCATGGGGCTCCATGGCAAAGGGCATGATGCCATCCGTGGTATAAAAATTTTCAAGATCCACGGTTCTTTCGTGGCCAGCACTTGCCAGAATGATTTTTGCACCTAAGGCCATCAAGGCTGTGGCACCATCTGACTGGCAGGTGGAGTTGCATCTGTCAGATTCATCCCGGGCATAACAGATTTTTCCACCCTCTTTGTGGCAGGCCTGGCGCCCTGATCGGTGGAACTTTGACTGGTTGTAGTGATGGCATCGGTTGTCCTGGAGGATATTGCCGCCAATGGTGCCCCGGTAATGCTGGAGGGTGACGGCACCGATTTTTTCGCATGCCTGACTCAGGGCGGTGGCCTGGATTTGAATCAGATCCGATGAAATAATATCTGCCAGAGGGGTTCTGGCACCGATTTTAATCCCCTCGTCGTCTTTTTTAATATAGGACAATCCATTCAAGGCTTTGAGGCTGATGAGAACCTTTGGGTTTAAGAGGCCTTTTTTCATCCTGACCAGAAGATCTGTTCCCCCGGCAAGAATCTTTGCCTCCTCTTTGTGGGTGGCTAACAGCTCCAGGGCAGCGTCAAGCGTATCCGGGCCGAAATAGTCAAATCTGGGTAACCGCACGGTTTTTCCTCCTTACTTCTATCAATTATTCTATGGGGTCAGGCTTAGGTTGTTGGCTTATTGCAGCAATAAGTCAATTCTGACCTGCTTTTAATCAAGAAGCCAAGCCTGACCCCTTTATTTTGCTTTATAAGAGATTCGGTAAAAATAGAACCACTTTTGGAAACAGCATCATTATGATGATACACAGGATATAGGCTGGCAAAAAATAGGCGACCCCTCTAAACACCTTTTCAAGGGGCACATCTTTTGCCATACCGCCAACCACATAGGTAGTAGCGCCCACCGGCGGGGTTACCGCCCCTAATGTGGTGACAATGGTAATGGTGACCCCGAACCAGATGGGATCGTAACCGAGTTCCATTGCCACGGGAAAGAAAATAGGAATTGTGATAAGCAATAAGGCCAGGGCATCCATGACAGCTCCGCCGATGGCATAAATCAAAAATATGATGGCCATGATGGTAATTTTTGAAAAAGGAAGGGCCACCACCCAGTCAGCAATATCAAAGGGTATCCGGGTAATGGCCAGAAACCGTCCAAAGATCATGGCCCCGGTAATAATAACAATCACCATGCAGGATATTTTCATGGTGTCATAAATGGAATTGTAAAAATCATCCCAGGAAAGGCTTTTCTGAACCACACCAAGGACAACGGCAAAAAATGATCCAA
Source organism: Desulfotignum sp. (assembly GCA_021737695.1). Taxonomy (GTDB): domain Bacteria; phylum Desulfobacterota; class Desulfobacteria; order Desulfobacterales; family Desulfobacteraceae; genus Desulfotignum. Next base: position 37,521 of record JAIPDL010000012.1, read on the forward strand.
TGGCACCGGCTTCTGTGGGGGTAAATATTCCAAAATAGAGCCCCAACATGACTACCATGAAAAGAATGAGCATTTCAACGGCACCGGCGAGGGATCTGATTTTTTCTATGAGTGTGGTTTTTTCTCCCACAGGTCCCCAGGAAGGATAGATGGTGCAAAGCACATAAACCGTTAAAGTCAGCAGGAGGGCTAAAAGGATGCCGGCGCCTAAGCCCCCGTAAAAAAGTTTGGCAATGGACTGCTCTGTGGACAACCCGATAATGATCAGCACCACACTGGGGGGGATAACCACTCCCAGGGTAGATCCACAGGCAATGGCCCCGGTACTGAGCATGGGTTCATACTTGTATCGGTTCATCTGGGGCAGGGCAACCGTGGTCATGGTAGCTGCCGTGGCCGCATTGGAACCGCAGATGGCGGCAAAAGCCGAGCAGGCCAAGACGGTTGCCATGGCAATACCACCCCGGATATGACCCACCCAGGTAAAGGCAGCCGTGTACAGTTTTTCATTGACCCCGGAATAAAAAGCAATCTGACCCATGAAAATAAACAACGGGATCACGGTTAATCCGTAGCTGGAAAAAGTGTCCCAGGTGACGGTTGCCAGCATGTTGAATCCCGCATCCAATGAAATCACATAAGAAAAGCCGCAGAATCCCACAATACCCATGGTAAATCCTACAGGGATACCAAAGACGAATAAAATAATCAGCAGTGCCAAAATACCGATAATACCAATCATTGTCAGGCTCATCTGGCACCTTCCTTTTGTGGTAGAATAGCCTTTAAAAGGTCTGTGAAAAGAGCCAGGGCAAGAACGGAACAGCCCAATGCCACGGTCAGGGTAAAGGGATAATAAATAATCCTCAGGGTCTCGGAAATTTCACCTGCATTTTTAAGGGTCAATGCCTTTTGAACAATCTGCCAGGAAGCGATAACGAAAAAGATGCAGCAAACGGCATGGTTAAAAATGGAAATAATCCGTTTCAAGGGTTTGGGATAGGCGTTCACAAGGACATCGACAGAAATATGGCCATTGGTAAACTGGGTGTATCCAAGGGCAAAGGCCGTTACAACAGCCCCGGCATATCCCATAAGTTCAAAGGTTCCCCTGATGGGAATATAAAACTGTCGGATAAAAATGTTGGCACAGGTCAGAAGAATCATACACAAAAGAAGGACTCCGCCGGTCAGCGTGAGCAACTTGCTTAAAAATTTATTGATTCTCATTAAAAGATCCATGGAGAGCTCCGAAATTTTGGGACATGGGGACAAGATTTAACACCTGTCCCCAGTCAAATGCAAAGGATTTATTGAATGAATTCTTTTATATCCTTGATGATCTCTTCTGCAGGAAGACCCTTTTCATTGGCGCTGTTAATCCAGTTTTCAGTAATAAATTCAAGTTTGCTGTCCCATTTGGTTTTTTCCTCAGCAGAAAAAGAAATAAATTCAACATTGTTGGATTCCTTTGACCAGGCAATGGCTTTTAGAATCTGCTCATCCATATAAGTTCCTGTCCAGAGTGCCTGTTCTTCTTTCAGATCCATCATGATCTTTTGTACATCGGCCGGAAGTGAATTCCATTTTTGCTTGTTCATAAAAACGGCAAAGGGATAAATGCCGGTTTCGGTCATGGTGACATATTTGCAGTATTCAGCAAATTTAAAGTCTTTCATGACTTCCAGGGAAGAAAAAAGCCCTTTGACAGTGCCTTTTTGCAACGCTTCCACCGTTGCCGGCATGGGCATTCCCACCGGGTTGGCACCCCATGCTTTCAGGATCTGTGCGGCACCACCGGAAGCTCTTAAAGACAGACCTTTTATATCATCCAGGGTTCTCACCGGAACCTTGGACATGACATTGCCAGGGGCAGTGGTAAACATGGTCAGAACCACCACATCTTTAAAGGCTTCGGGTTGATATTTTTCATAAAGTTTTAGAAGGGCAAGACTGCCGGTTTTAGCATCCGGAATTCCCAGAGGAAGGCTGGTAGCATTGGTGACAATGAATCGGCCCGGCTGATAGGCCATACAGATGTTTCCAATATCGGCCTGTCCTGCAATAACACCATCCATCATGCCTTTTGCCCCCAGAAGGGTACCTCCGGGAAAGGTATTGATCATCACTTGTCCATTGGTGCGTTTTTCCACTTCAACCTTCCATCGTTCCATTTGAACACAGGGGAATGTGGGTGCAGGAGGGAAATTGGCATAATTGAGCTTGATTTTACCTGCCATTACCGGTGGTTGAAATATCAAAAGACAGGTGACAGTCGCAAACAAAAAAAGGGTTGCTGAAAAAATAGATCGTTTTACCATGGGTTGAACCTCCTTGATTATGAGCGTTTCCGCTCTGTTAAAAATGACTGGGCATAAGAAAACAGGTGGCTTTCATTTTTTAACCGTTTTCTCTTTTAAAGCGGCCAGCACTTTTTCAGGTGTAATAGGCAGATCTTTAATCCTGACACCAACAGCATTATAGATGGCATTGGCTATGGCAGGCGCTGTAGGAACACATCCTGGTTCTCCAATGCCTTTGGCACCAAAAGGACCGTCTTTATCATCTGTTTCAATTACCGGGGCTTTAATTTTTACCGCATCTTTGGCTGTAAACAGCTTGTAATCCCGGAAGTTGGCATTCATGATTTCTCCATTTTTCACTGTCACTTCTTCTGTCAGGGCATATCCAAGCCCCATCACAACTCCGCCATAGACCTGGCCTTCAAGGAGTAACGGATTGATGGCACGGCCGACATCATGGGCTGCCACATATTCAAGGACTTCGACCTTACCGGTTTCTTCATCTACTTTGACTTTTGCACCATGGGCGCCGAAAGAGTATGTCATGGACATATTCCCTTTTAATTCCTTGCCCATATTTTGATTATCAGGATCATAAAAGTGTTCTGCCATGAGCATGGTTCCCCCCGGTGAAAAATGGGCTTTTCTTAACAGTTTTCCAATGGGCATATTCTTTTCCGGGTTGCCGGTTACAAAAACCATCTTGTCCTTGAGTTCAATCTCTTCTGCCGGCGTCTCAAACAATTTTGATGCAAAGTCCTGGATTTTTTTCTTAACTTTTTTTGCCGCCCCCAATGCAGCATTACCTGCTACAAACGTACTGCGGCTGGCATGGGCGCCCACATCCCAGGGACAGATATCCGTATCTGAATGCACGACATTGATATCTTCGGCAGAAAGCCCAAGCTCTTCAGCCACGATCTGGGCGGTAATATTGTCCAGACCCTGCCCCATGTCAGTGCCGCCGGTGAAAATATCAACCTTGCCGTAATCATCCATTTTTAAAATAGCACCGCATCCGTCAGAACCGTAGATTCTTGCACCGCCGCCCACATGAATTAAAGAGGCAAGGCCTGTGCCTACACCTTTTTCATTATTATCGTTAAAGTGTAGTTCTTTTTCAACTGCATCAATACATTCGGCAAGACCGCAGGAGGTTATTTTCAAGCCCTGGGGTGTTTCCTCTCCGGCATGGTTTTGGTTGATTTTCCTGAATTTAATCCGATCAATACCGGCCTTTTCCGCCAGCATGTCCATGCTGCTTTCAATGGCAAATGTAGCCTGGGGATTTCCATACCCTCTCATGGCCTGGGAATATGTATTGTTTGTATAAACGCATTTTGCACTGTATTTCACATTTTTAACGCTGTAAAGAGAACTTATCGGCATCAGCATAACAGATGGCGTAGTGGCCCCCCAGGAGGTATGCCCACCATTATCCAATACCATTCGCATATCCCTGAATGTCAGTTTGCCATTCTTGTCACATCCTTGTTTAATATAGGTGACAGTCGGCTGTCTGGTTGACGTTGCCTTGAATTCTTCCACTCGGTCAAAAACCATTTTGACCGGTTTTCGGCAGGCATACGCCAGAAGAATGGCAACATGCTCGTAAGCGTATGTATCTAACTTACTACCAAAACCACCACCAATAATCGGTTTAATAACTCGGACGCGTTTATTTTTAAGGCCCATGGCTTTTAACGATTCTAAAAAATCTTTCTGGGCAAGGGAAGGAATTTGTGTATTGGTGTAAATCGTCAGGTTTTCGGATGCATCAAACAATGCAACCGCTCCGCTGGTTCCCATACAGCAGTGGGTAACCCATGTGGTGGTAAATCTATCTTCAACCACAAAAGCAGACTCTTTTTCTGCTTTTTCCACATCCCCATAATGAACGTCCCATGGCATTTTAAGTACATTGGATTTAAGATGTTCATGGACTAAGGGCGAATCTTTTTCCATGGCTTTTTCAGGATCAAAAATACCTTCAAGTTCTTCATACTCAATTTCAATCAGGTCAAGCGCTTTTTTGGCAATTTCAGGGCTGATGGCAGCAACAGCAGCCACCTCATCCCTGAAACAACTGACCCTGCCTTTTTTTATGGGTGGGTTGTCCTTGATAAATCCCATTTTCATTTTTTCCGGGACGTCTTCTCCTGTGAGAACTGCATGGACACCTGCCAGTGCTTTTGCTTTTGATGTATCAATTTTAACAATATTCGCGTTGGCATATTTGCTGTAAAGAATTTTTCCATATAACATTTGCGGCAGTTTGATATCTTGAATATACGCTGCCCTTCCCATGGCTTTCTGGGCAGCGTCCAGCTTGGGGATTCGTTTACCGACAACATTGAAATTACTCATTTTGTCCTCCCATCTCTTTGGCGGCCTCAACAGATTTAAATATAGGGATATATCCGGTGCACCTGCAGATATTTCCGGCAAGTGCTTGCTTTATTTCTTCACGATTCGCATTGGGATTTTCATCCAGCAATGCCTTGGAAGACATAATCATGCCGGGTGAACAGAACCCGCACTGGATGCCGCCGTTGTCCACGAAGGACTGCTGGAGCGGATGCAGTGTACCGTCTGTTGAAGCAAGGCCTTCAATGGTTTCAATGGCGGTTCCATCCACTTCTATTGCAAGATATAGGCAGGAATTTACAGCAAGTTTGTCAACAATAACCGTACAGGCACCGCACTCCCCATTGCCGCAGCCCTCTTTTGTTCCGATCAGACCCATCTCTTCCCTGAGAAGATGCAGCAGGGTCCAATGGTCCTTAACGTCATAAGAGATCTCGTCACCATTTAATAAAAAAGATATATTGGTTGTCATGGGTAAAGTGTCTCCTAATTAATTTTTTGTATTTTTTTCAAACAGTTAAGGCCCATTCTTTTTACATGAACCCGGATCATTTCTTTTCTATGCCAGGCTTTTCCCCTGACAGAGTCCCTTACCTTGGATTCGTCAGCCGCTATTTTGCCGGCTTCAATCAATACGTTTTCATTAATCTTTTTTCCGATCAGGTATTTTTCCGCATCAACAGCCCGCATTGGGGTGGGTGCTGCAACCCCCAGGACGATTCTTGCTCGGGTACAGGTTTCAAGATCTTCATCCACGGTCAACAAAACGCCAATACCGATCAAGGGCAATTCCATTGCAGCCCGGCGGCCAAATTTGGTATATGCGCTTCCGGTACGAGGTGCCTGGGGTGGGATTGTGATTTTTTTCAGGATTTCGCCTGGTTTAAGGATGGTTTTATAGGGCGCAAGGAATAAATCCTTAACATCTGAAGACCGCTCACCGTCAGCTCCGTGGAGCTGGGCCACCCCATCAAGCGCAATCAAGGGGATCGCACCATCTGCCGATGGTACTGCATTAATCAGATTCCCGCCGATGGTGCCTACATTCCTGACCTGTAATGATCCAATATTGGAAACCGCATCATAAACTATGGGATACTCATTTTGGATCATGAGTGATTTTTCAAGGGTCGCATGGGTGACCATGGCACCAATGGAAAGCTCTCCCGTGGCCTCATTTTTATGGAGTTCACTCATTTCTTTTATTTTTTTCAGGGAAATCAGAAAATCCGGTTCCATCCATCCTTCTTTGACCTTGACAATCACATCTGTCCCTCCGCCAATATATTTGGCTGTCTCGCTGTGCTGACCATGAAAAGCAATGGCCTCTTCAACGGTTTTGGGGGATAAGTACGTAAATGGTTTCATATAAAGTCCCTTTCGTTAGCTGCGATTATCAAAGATACGCTTGGCTTTTCCTTCAAACCTTGGTAATTGGCCATAGGTACAAATCTGTGCATCACAACTGACCATGATCTTTGCGTGAACAGTTCTCTTTATTTTGTTCCTGATATCATCCGTATCTGCCGGATCAAATCCCTGAACAGCTTCTACCTTGATGGTCATGTAATCCTTGCCGTCATCCATTCTCTCCAGATGGAGCTGGTACTCGCTTCCCACCTCGGGAATGGAAGACAATACCTCATCAATCTGACCGGGATAGATGTTCACCCCCCTTAAGATGATCATGTCATCGGAACGTCCCATGATTTTATCATGCATGAACAAAAGATTTCCACAGGAACAGGGGGTGGCAATTTTTCGGGTGAGATCCCTTGTCCGGTAGCGTACGAGGGGAGCCGCCTCTTTACACAGGCTTGTGACAACCATTTCACCGATTTCACCATCCGGGACAGGTCCCAGAGTATCCGGGTCTAAAATTTCAAGGATAAATTTGTCTGCCCAATAGTGAATCCCTTCATGTTTTGTACAGTCAAGACCGGTTCCAGGGCCATAAAGCTCGGTCATGCCGGTGATGTCAAACATATCTTCCAGCCCTAAAAGCTCTTTGATTTTCGTATGCATGGCAACACTGCACCGTTCTGATCCTAAAATCATTTTCTTTACATTGATTTTGTTTTTAAGCCCCCGTTTATGGACCTCTTCGGCGATAAGAAGGGCCATGGATGCGGTACAGCAGAATACAGTGGCCTGCATGTCTTCCAGGAACTGGCATTGCATGTCAATATTGCCGGGTCCAATAGGAATGGCCATGGCACCGAACCGTTCACATCCCATCTGAAATCCCATACCGGCAGTCCAGACACCGTATCCCACCGCAATCTGTACCCTGTCCATTTGTGTCAGGCCGGCCATCTCATAGCACCTGGCAAACATGTCAAACCAGTCATCCAGGTCTTTTTGGGTATAGGCGAGGACTTTTCGTTTTCCCGTGGTACCTGAGGAGGCATGAATACGAACGATTTTTTCTTCCGGTACGGATAAAAGTGGCAGTGGATAGCCGTCTTTGAGATCCTTTCCCGTGGTGAACGGAAGTTTTGACAGGTCATCAAGACTTTTGATGTCATCAGGGGTGACACCGGCTTTATCAAATTGTTTTTTGTAAAAGGCAGAGCCATTGTAAGCATGAGCAATCGTCCACTTCAGTCCTTCTAACTGGTGATCAAAAAGTTCTCCTTGATCATTAAACTGAGGCATAAAGGTTTTTTTCATCCCAACCATCCTTATTTGTTTTCACGAAACTTTAGTGTTGCAGTAAGATCGAGTGTTAAAGTATCTGGTTCAATAATGACACCATAATCTTCTTTTGCTCGTTCAATACTCACATAGCCATATTGTACGTCACGTTCCACAGCTTCAGGGTCCCGTTCAAAGGGGTCGCCATACCCCCCTCCGCCGGCACTGACAAATGAAATTTGATCGCCGGGGTCACAAAAGGTAAGGCCGCTGGGGTCAGCGGTTTTTCCGTTTTTCAAAAATTGGGCCAATGATCCGTCTCGCCCGCCAAATATGCCCGCAGGTGGATAAATATAGCGCCCTGCCTGTACAGCAATGGACATTGTTCCCGGAGAATTCTCCCCATCGTCGGGCAAGCGGATAATCATCTGCCGGCCGATTCCCCCCCGCTGTCTGCCAGGCCCACCGGAGTCCTGTACCAGGCCTCTGGACTCAATGATCATGGACGTATCGCTTTCAAGAATTTCAATGGGTGTGTTGGCCCCATTCGCCGGGAAAATCGCACAATGATGACCATCGAATCGTGAAGAGGCACCCATGCCGCCCCCGCGGATAATCATGGTGTGCCAGGGTTTTCCGTTGGCAAATGACCCATGAAAAATATTGGTCTGGGCAGGCGTTCCGCCGGATCCGGCAATAATGTTATCGGGAGCTGCCTGGGCCAGTGCCTTAAAAACCATTTCCGTCATGAAATGACCCACCACCATTCTGGCTGCCACGGCAGCAGGATATTTACAATTGACAATAGATCCTTCCGGCGCTGACATGGTGATGGGCCGAATTGCCCCCTCATTTATCGGCACACCAGGGTCAAAACCGGATTTAATCGCCATGAATACATAGGCATAGGTAAAATTGTAAACAACATTCACCCCCCAGTCTACCTGTCTGGATGTCCCGTCAAAATCAACATGGATCCTGGACCCATCAACAGTTACGGTCAGTTTGATAGGAATATCGGGCTTATCGCCCGCGCCTTCGACAATTCCTTCATGGGAATAGCTACCATCGGCAATGTTTTCAATGGAAGACCGCATGCTTTTCTCGGTCCGGTAAAAAATTTCGTCGGCCAGGTCATCCAGAGTATCAAGGCCTTCGTCTTCCATCATTTCTGTGATTTTCTGGGAGCAGACATGGTTTGCTGCTACCTGGGAACGGATATCCCCGTCAAATTCCTTGGGCGTCCTGACATTCCAGCGGATCATGTTCACAAGGTCCCGGTTGAGTTTTCCTGCATCATAAAGTTTGGTCAACGGGATATAAAGACCTTCGGCATAAACGTCACGGTTGTCTGAGGCTGTTCTGCCCCCGATATCGGTGTGATGGAAAATACAGGCAGTAAATGCCACGGGTTTTTCCTTGAAAAAAATGGGGCTCCAGACACAGACGTCATTTAAATGACCGGCCAAAAGCCAGGGATCGTTCACGATGAACACATCCCCATCTCGGTAATCTTCCATGGGAATGGAAGTGACGATTTTTTTCATACCCAGGGCCATGGCACCGGCCATGCCCGGTGTGCAAAGCGTTCCCTGGACCATTTCCTGCCCCCGGCTGTCCGTAAACATGCAGGTGTAATCATGGGCATCTCTCAAAAGGCTTGAGAAGGCGGTCCTGATAACGGATGCATCCGATTCGTCCACGATGGAAACCAGCCGTTTCCAAAGAATTTCCAGTGTAATCGGATCAAATCTTCTTTTGTTGTTAGTCATTCTTTGGTCCTCCTTCCTGATCCGGCCCACCGGATTGAGCAATATTAATCCAGATAAAACCGAAGTCGTCCACCCGCACAGCGGCATCCTCCCCGATGACAATGGTGGATTCCCGTTCCTCTATAATGGCCGGTCCATAGAACCGGGCATCGGGAAATAGTTTGGACCGGTCATATACGGTAAAGGGAAGATAGTCCTTTTTAATAACGGAAAATGCCGGTCTTTGTCCCTTGATGCAGGCTTGAAGATCTCGTTTTTTTGTGGACAGCCTTGAAATGACAAACGGTTTTTTCGGCAGGCTTGCCCGGACTTTGAACGTGACAAACTCCACGGGAGATTCCGCTGCAGTTCTACCGTAAAGCCGTTTATACTCTTCATCAAACATGATCCTGATGTCTTTTGTTGAGAACTGCTGAAAATCCTTTCCCTCAATGCCCAGATCAATCTCAGCCCCCTGGCCCACAAACCGCATCAACAGCGTTCGTTCAAAAATAATCTCATCACCGCTCCGGGCACCTTCCAGGATTTGCGCGGCCTCTTTTTCCAAGGTGCTGAAAAGGGTTTCGATCTCATTAAAGTCAGCGTCTTCAAGTACTTTTCTGTGACTTCTGGACATGTCAAACGCCACAGGAGCGGTAAAGAAACCCAGGGCCGACCCCACACCGGCAAGGGGTGGAACAAGGATGGTGGTGGCACCGATTTTCTTGGCAAGCCCGTAGGTGTGTACGGGTCCGGCACCACCGAATGCGGTGACAGTGACCAGATTGGGGTTGCCGCCCTTTTCCGCAATATGGGTTTTTGCCGCGGCCGCCATGGTCTCGTTAATCAGGTCATGGATACCAAAAGCCGCCTCCACCATGGTGGTGCCCAGGGGATCTGCCACCTTCTTCTGTATGGTCTTTTTGGACAATTCTATATCCAGCTTCATGGTGCCGCCCAGAAAAAAATCGGGATCCAGGTATCCCAGAACCAGGTCGGCATCGGTCACGGTGGGATTATCACCACCCTGGCAATAGGCGGCAGGTCCGGGATCCGCACCGGAGCTTTCCGGGCCTACCTGGAGCAGTCCCATGCGGTTGACCTTGGCAATGGAACCGCCGCCGGCACCAATTTCCATCAGGTCGACCACCGGCACCTGGATGGGCAGGCCGCTGCCTTTTTGAAACCGCTGGACCCGACCGACCTCAAAGGTGGAGACAAGCCCTGCATGGCCGTCCTGGATCAGGCAAGATTTGGCGGTCGTCCCGCCCATGTCAAAGCAGAACATATCTTTGATATTGAACATTTTCCCATAATACTGGGATGCAATAACCGCAGCAGTCGGGCCCGATTCAATGATCCTGACCGGAAAATTTTTGGCTGTTTCAACCGAGGTAATCCCCCCCGAAGAGAGCATGATAAACAGCTTGCCGCCAAAACCGATGGTTCCCAGCCGGTTCACCAGTTTATTCAGGTACCAGTAGGTAATGGGTTTGACATAGGCATTGACTGCTGTGGTGCAGGTCCGTTCATATTCCTTGATTTCCGGAAGCACCTCAAACGAACTGGAAATCGGCAGGTCCGGCGCCTCGCGTTCAATGATCTCTTTTATCTTTCGTTCATTGACCGGGTTTTCATAGGAGTTGATCAGGCAGACAGCAATGGATTTCATGCCGTCTTTTTTACAGCGTTCAATAAGGGCTGTCACCTCTTGTTCATCTACATCTTTAAAGATCCTGCCGTCAAAGGTTACCCGCTCATCTACTTCAAACCTGTCAGGCCGGGGAATGATGGGTTCAGGGTATTCACTGAAAATATCATAGGCATCATAGCGTTTTTCTCTTCCCAGTTCCAGAACATCCTTGAATCCTTTGGTGGTTATCAGGGCCGTCCTGGCGCCTTTTCTTTCAATGATCGCATTGATGACCAGGGTGGTGCCGTGAATGATTTCCTCGACATTGTCCACAAATCCGGGCAGAATTTCTGTCAGTTCCCGGATGCCCTGTTCAATGGCATCCGACGGATCCGACGGCGTCGTCAGGCATTTGTTGGTATGAAATTCTCCGGTTTTGTTGTTCACAAGGACGAAATCAGTAAATGTGCCGCCGATATCACATCCCAGGCGATAGGTTTCCTGTTTCAAACGTCACCTCCTTAATAAAATTCCGGTTCGTTCCATTCTCCAAACACATCCCTGAACACACCGGCCATCTCTCCCACCGTGGCATAGGCATGGCAGCAGGTCACCAGGTAGGGCATGACATTGTCCGTGCCTCTGGCTGCTTTTTCCAGGGCCTTGAGGCTGTCTGAAACATCCTTATCATTTCTGGTCCGGCGAAGTTCTATTAAATTGACTTTGGATTTTTCCGCCCATTCCTGATTGTATTCATGGAGCTCAACATCTGTTTTTTGTGTTTCCTGTTCCGGCCTGTTTCCCGATTCCGAGGTCGGTACAATACCTACTTTTCTGTACTCTCCAGACTGGAGGCCTTTTTCGTATTCGTAAGCCTGTCTGGAGACTTTTCTTTGAATAAACCCTTCTGATATACTCTTGGTCATGCCGCCCCATTTTTGGACTTCTTCCATTTCTTCAATGATTTTTTCTTCCATCTCAAGGGTGAGGGTTTCAATAAAATAGGACCCTGCCAGGGGATCCACGGTGTCTCTTAATCCCACTTCATCCATGAGTATTTCAAGGGTCCGCAAAGAGAGAAGTGCAGATCGCGGGGTCGGAATGGTATAGGCTTCATCAAAAGAGCACAGCGCAGTTGTCTGGGCACCGGACAAGGCAGCACCCAATGCGTAATAGGCACTCCGCATGATATTGTTTTCCGGTTGTTCCTTGGTGAGGCCGGATCCGCCTCCACCAAACAACCCCCTTAAGAAAAGCTTCTTTTTATCGGTAACACCGTATTCCGTTTTCAGCATTTTTGCCCAGAGTTTCCTGGCGGCCCTGAATTTGGCAATCTGCTCCCAGAGATTGCCATATACATTGAAATTAAAGGAAAACCGTCCCACAAAATCCTCAGGTTTGATCCCCCTTGCCGTAACAGTGTCAATATAGGCTTTGGCAATCTCAAAGGCATAGGCGATTTCCTGGGCCGGTGTGGCGCCCGATTCCCTGATATGGTAACCGCAGATACTGACAGGATTGGATTTTGGCAGTTCTTTGACCGCATATTCAATGGAATCACCCACCAGGCGAACCCCATGTTCCACCGGGAATATCCAGGCCCCCCGGCCGATCATTTCTTTTAAAATATCATTCTGGGGTGTGGTGGAAATCTGGTCTTTGGAATATCCGAATTTTTCTGCTGTTGCCTGATACATGGCCATCATGATCGTGGCCACGCCATTGATGGTCAGCCCGGATCCGATCCGGTCCAGAGGGATTTCGGCAAAAGCAGTTTCAAAATCTTTTAATGAGTCAATGGCCATGCCAACCCGCCCGACTTCCCCTTCAGCCAGGGGATGATCCGAGTCATAACCCATCTGAGTGGGCAGATCAAAGGCCACATTCAATCCATTCTGGCCGTTGGCAATCATGAGTTTGAACCGTTTATTGGTCTCTTCCGGGGTGCCGAACCCCGTGTACTGCCTTGTGGTCCAGGCTCGACTGCGATAACTTTGAGGGTGAAGGCTCCTGGTGAAGGGGTAATCTCCAGGGGCTCCCAAGTCTTGTTCATAGGTAAACCCTGCTTTTTCAAGATCTTCAGGACCATAGACCGGTTTTACCTTAATCCCGGACTGGTAGATCACCTCTTTTATTGCACCTTTTTCATCCTTGGTATATTTTGCAACACCCATTGTCTACCTCTCTTAAATTTTCAAAAATGATCCAGATTATTCAAACAATTTGTTCATGCCAGTTATAATGTCCTCAAAAGAGATTCCACCGGGAAACACCGCAGCGACTCCCATTTCTTTAAGTTCGGGAATATCCTGATAGGGAATAACGCCTCCCACTATCAGGCGGATATCATCAAGTCCCTGTTCTTTCATCATGGTGATGAGTCGTTTACAAATGGGCAGATGTGCTCCGGACATAATGCTTAACCCGATGACATCCACGGCTTCCTGGGTGGCTGTCTGTATGATCTGGTTTAGGGTCTGGTGAAGTCCTGAATAAATGACTTCCATGCCTGCATCTCTTAAGGCCAGGGCCACAATTTTGGCACCCTTGTCATGTCCGTCAAGGCCGGGTTTTGCGATCAATACCCGAATTTTGTTTGTTGTTTCCATTAGTCATTTCCTCTAAATTATTTTAAAATAATCATTGTATTGACCACATGTTCTGCCGCGCTGATCGGATCCATTTCATGGGTCTGAATTCTTTTTAAAACTGATTTGTATGCCGGTGAAGTTTCCATGAACGAGTGAATCTTTGCCAGGGTCAGGTCCTTTAGCAGTGATTTGAAATAGAGTGTTTCCTGATTTCTTTTTGTTTGATCGGTCAGATTGTGTTTTTTCAAGAAATCGAAATGGGATAAAAAGGTATCGGCCAGTTCGTCTACACCAGTTCCTTTCAGGGCGTTGGTCTTGACTACCGGTGGCGTCCATTTTGGAGATGGATGAGACGTTTGTCTTCCCATGTTCTGCATTCCGATCATCATGGTCAGTGCATGTACAGACGCATCAACATCCGGCCGATCACACTTGTTGACAATATAAACATCTCCTGTTTCAAGGATGCCTGCCTTAACGGCCTGAATGCCGTCTCCTGTTCCAGGAATTCTGACAATCCCGGTTGAATGGGCAAGGGTGGCGATGTCAAATTCTCCTTGCCCGGCACCCACAGTTTCAATCAGGATAATGTCATACCCCATGGCATCCATTACAATGGCTGCATCTTTTGTGGCCCGGGATAGACCGCCTGTTTGCCCCCTTGATGCCATGGAACGGATAAAAACGTTTTTGTCTGTTGCATGGCGCTGCATTCGCAGCCGATCGCCCAAAATAGCTCCCCCGGAAAAAGGACTGGACGGGTCCACGGCAATAACCGCGACCCGTTTGCTTTGTTTTCGAAATACCGTGATCAGATCGTCTATCAGGGTAGATTTACCCACGCCAGGTGACCCGGTAATGCCGATGATAAAGGCATTTCCAGAATGGGGATACAATTGCTTAAGGAGGGTAAGGGCTTCGAGCTTCCCCTGTTCAAGCAGTCGAATCATCCTTGCACCGGCTCTCTGGTTTCCCTGGAGTATAGCAACTATTTCAGGCACTCTTTTTTTTGTCTTCCTCTTTTTCTAATAGATTTAAAACAACGGCCTTTCCTTTAAGAATATGTTGCCTTACAAGTTGTTCAACGGTTTCACCATCCCTGTTTTTAATCGCAGCAAGCATTTTGATATGGTCTTCGTTGCTCTGCTCTGCATATCTGTTTTCCATAAGAAGAATCTTTCGGAATCTGGAGATCTGTGCCCGAAGCTGATTGATCATTTTGATCAGTTTCGGGCTCTGGCTTAAACTGTAGAGAAGGTCATGAAATTCCGTGTTGAGTTGCTCAAGATTGGTACTGTCATTTCCCCCCAGGCAGTTCTGGTATTCCACCATCTTTTTTTCCAATGGAATCAGATCCTTTTCCCGGTGATTTTCAGCCGCTATCTTTGCTGCATATGCCTCTAACACACTCCTGATACCAAAAGTCTGCTCAATTTCATCCTTTGTGAGTTTCACCACTTGAAAACCGCCGGAAGGAATTTTTTCAATCCAGTCTTCTCTTTCCAGCTTGTGCAGGGCTTCTCGCAATGGTGTCCGGCTGATACCCAGCATATCGGCAAGTTTGCTTTCCACAAGTCGTGATCCCGGCTCAATGGTCTGATCAATGATGGCTTTTTTCAAATACTCAAATACATTCTGGCCTAACGATTTTCTATCCTTAAAATTACTGTCAAGCTTCATTGAACTAAAATTTCCTTGCAATTGTGACCACGATTAGATAATTCCTTTTTCCTTAAAGTCTGCAAGCGTTGCCGCGTCATACCCCAGAAGATCACCATAAATTTCCTGATTCTGTTCGCCAAACCGGGGAGGAAAAGAAAGTGTCTGATTATTTTTTTCAAGAAAGGACGTCATGTTTGGTGGCGGTGCGAGGGTGACTTTTGTACCTGTTTTGGGATCTGTTGACGTGAGAATCCGTTTTGCAATCAAGGGATCTTCCAGTACCTCATTGATTTTTTTTATCTTTGATATGGGCACGGTAATCGCTGTAAAAAGGTCAATGAGTTCTTCCGATGTGTGCTGTTCCGTAATGGCGGTAATGGCAGCGTTCAGGTTGGTGACATCCTCAATTCTTCCCTTGTTTTTCTTGTATTCTTCTTTTGCAAGGGATTTGAACATGTCCAGGGAAACCATGGATTGCCACTGACGGTCATTACCCACGGCCAGATAAACAAATCCGTTGCTGGTTTTATAAACCGATACCGGGCTGAAAAACTCATGGGTATTTCCCCGTCGGGAAACGGTTGCACCAAAACTTTTTGTCAGAGAAATGGGGGTGGTCATCCAGGATGTCGAAGATTCAAACATGGAAAGGTCAATGCGGGTGCCTTCGCCTGTGACTGCCCGTTTGAAAAGGGCTTTCATCAATAGTCCGTATCCATGTTCACTGGTTCCCATGTCCGGCAGCGGAATCCCCAGGACCTGGGGATCTCCATCAGCTTCTCCCGTGAGTTCCATTAACCCGGATCTTGCCTGGAGGATGGGATCATAGGCACCTTCATTGGAGTCCGGACCAAATCCGGTGAGACCCAGCCAGATGATATCCGGCTTGATTTCTTTCATCAGGTCATAGGCCATGCCCAGTTTATTATAATTTTTGGGCAATTGATTGGTGATAAAAATATCAATGTCAAGCTTTTGAACCAATTCTTTAAATATTTCCTGGCCCTTGGGGTCGGCCATATTCAAAGTTACTGCTTTTTTTCCGGAGTTGATGCACAAAAAATAGGCGTTCATCCTTTCTTCATCCAGAACGTTATCGCCGATAAACCGGTTGGGATCTCCATATATCGGATGTTCTAGGCGAATGACATTCATCCCGTCCTGGGCCAGCCTATAAGTGAGATAAGGGGCAACAGTTGCCTGTTCAAGTGATAGGACTGTAAGATTTTTAAAAATTTCCACAAAGGCCTCCATGGATAATGTTCATCTTGTTGTGACAGATAGTACACCGTATACTGTATACTATTTTCTGTCAATATGTTTTTTCTTGTGTATTTTTCATCTAATCCGCTACAGACAGAGTGATAAATTTACTGAAAAAAGGGTGTCCCTTATCTGCCCACGATGGTCCGTCCAATGATCATCTTTTCGATCTCTTTTGCCCCTTCATAGATTTCAAGGACTTTTGCCGATCGGTAGAAACGCTCAATATCATAATCATCAAAATATCCGTAGCCACCATGGAGCTGAAGGGCCTCATCCACCACTTCAACCGCGATGCGGGACGCATACAGTTTTGCCATGGCCGTCACATTGGTATCGGGTGTGCCATTGTCAAGCAGCCACGCCGCCTTGTACATGAGGGTCCTTGCCAGTTCAATTTTTACCGCCATATCCGCGATTTTGAACTGGACACCTTGGAAACTACCGATGGGTTTACCAAATTGTTTGCGGTCCTTGACGTGTTTCACCGCCATATCGAGGGCTCCCTGGGCCAGTCCGACACCATGGGCACTGACATAGGCCCGGCTTCGGTCAAAAAAGGCCATGAGCTGGTGAAATCCGTTTCCCCGGGTGCCAATCAGATTTTCTTCAGGTACACGGACATTGTTGAGATAAATGGCTGATGTATCAGAACAGCGCAACCCCATTTTCCCGTGCATGGGTTCTGCCGTGTATCCCTGCCGGTCTGTCTCAACAATTATAATGCTGTGCCGTTTGGACCTGGATTCCGCTTCGGGATCGGTCAGGCAGTAAATGAGCATGAAGGTTCCCCGGGTGCCGTTCCCAATCATGACTTTTGATCCGTTGAGCACCCATTCATTGCCGTCTTTCACGGCTGTCGTTGCCGCTGCCAGCGTATCAGACCCCGCGTCTGGTTCGGTGATGGCAAATCCCATCACCGCGTCCCCTGTAAAAATAGGGTCAAGATATTTTTTACCCTGTTCTTCGGTGCCGAAAAGGATAAATTCCTCAGCACCAAACGTTAACGAACAAAGCTGCTGGCTGATACCAGGATCTACTTTCCATAATTCTTCCAAAACAATGGCCTGTTCAAGATACCCCAATCCCGGACCTCCGAATTTTTCCGGAATAAAAAGCCCGATAAGATCCAGTTCTCTTGCTTTTTTTACAATATCTGCAGGATAGGTTTCATTCAGATCAAATTCCCGTCCCACGGCTGCCATTTCCCCCCGGGCAAATTCTTTTGCTGCTTTTTGAATGTATTTTTGTTCCTTTGTCAGTAAAAAATCCATCTGTCAATCTCCTAAAGTTTCATATACTGCAAATAATGAGGTTAACGTTTTGATGACTATTTGTTCTCGTGTTTACAACGGAATGTTTCCGTGTCGTCGGAAAAGTGCCGGCCGTTTCTTGTTTTTCAACATGTTAAGTCCCTTAATGATCTGGGTTCGGGTTTCCGAAGGTTCGATGACCCTGTCAACCAGCATGTTGGAGGCGGAATGAAACGGATTTGAATACTTGTAATCATATTCTTCGATCTTATTTTTTGTGAAGGCTGCCGGATCTTCTGCTGCCTGGATCTCTTTGCGGTATATGATGTTGATGGCTGCTGCCGTATCCAGTACGACCAGTTGAGCAATGGGCCAGGCCAGCATCAGGTCCACACCCATTCCCTGGCAGCACATTGCCATGACAGCCCCGCCGTATTCTTTTCTCAAAGCCAAGGTGATCTTGGGCACAGAGGCTTCTGCATAAGCATAGAGCATTTTAGCACCATGCCGGATGATACCGGCCCGTTCCTGTTTAACCCCGGGATAATATCCGGGGACATCCACCAAGTTGATCAACGGAATGTTGAAGCAATCGCAGAACCGGATGAATCGGGCCGCCTTGTCCGAGGAATGGTAATCCAGACACCCGGCCCGGATCTTGGGCTGGTTGGCCACCACTCCCACAGGGCTCCCGTTCATGCGGGCCAGCCCGGTGATGATGTTGGGAGCGAATTCCGGCAGCACTTCCAGAAACGTGTGATGATCCACGATTTCCTCGATCACCGGGTGCATGTCATAGGCCTTTCTAAAGTTTGCCGGCACAATCTCTGTAAGGATATCATTTTTTCTGTCCGGCGCATCGTTGCAGGGACAGGAAGGGGGGGCTTCATCATGATTGGATGGCAGAAAGCTTAACAGGTGACGGATAAGGGCGATGCTTTCCTGATCCGTTTTTGTCACAAAATGGGCCTGCCCTGTGACGCGGCTGTGAACATCGGCACCGCCAAGGTCCTCCAGAGTAACGGTTTCACCTGTCACATCCGCGATGACTTTGGGACCGGTGATGACCATCTGACTTTGTTTTTCCACCATGATGATAAAATCGGTCAACGCCGGTGAATATACGGAGACACCGGCACAGGGCCCCATGATGCAGGATATTTGCGGAATTACCCCGGAGGCAGCGGTGTTCCTTAAGAACATGCCGGCCACTCCCTTGGAGGCAAAAAAACCTTCATGCAGCCGCCCTCCACCGGAATCATTCAAGCCGATCAGTGGGGCTTTGACTTTCAAGGCCTCATCCATGATTCTGCAGATCTTCCGGCCATGAATTGTTCCGACTGATCCGCCCAGCACAGTAGCATCCTGAGCATATGCAAAGACAGGCCGTTCGTCAATAGTACCATACCCAATGACCACACCATCTCCGGGAACTTTTCTTTTTTCCATGCCGAAATCCATGCACTGGCTTTCGGCCAGGTCATTTAACTCAACAAAACTGCCCTGGTCAAACAACAGGTCCAGTCGTTCCCTTGCGGTCAATCTGCCTTTGGAACGATGGCGATCCATTGCTTTTTCACCACCTCCCATAAAGGCTCTCTGCTGAAGGCGTTTTAATCTTTCAAATTCTTTCTGGTGTGTTTTTTCGGTCACGGGAGACATCCTTGAGTTGTAAGTTATATGGGCTATAAAAAGGCCATGAAATGCTGTTTTTTATGAGGACTTCATGACGGATTGTTATTCATTGTGTACTGTATACAATGGACCCATGTCAAGACTATATTTGAAAAAATTCCACCGTGCCCGGGTCAAACCTTTTCTTGACAAAAACCTGTTTGTTAGCTAAAAATTGGACAGCGTTACAGAAAAATGCGGAAATACAGTGTCTGGCTAAGCAAGTGATTTCGCGGAATCCTTGACACGTTTCTTATCCCCATCGTTAGCCGGTAGTTAATCCGATTGAGGAGACCTAAATCATGAGATACCCGAAAGAATGTGTATTGAAAGATTGCAGGGAAGTGGTGATCCGTCCCCTGGAACCTGGCGATCGAGTGCTGCTGGACGCGTTTCACACCCAAATCCCTGAATCGAATCGTTGGCTGATGAACTACAATGTCATGGATGCAACGGTTATGGATAATTGGTTTGCTTCCGTTGAAAAGGGTAACATCGCCTGTATTCTGTCTCTTTACGATAATTGCGTGGTAGGCCAGGCAAGCTTGTATATGAGAAATTTCGGCGCCACCAGCCATGTGGGGCGATTTCGGATAACCGTGTTACCTGAATTTCGGGAAAAACGGCTGGGAACCTGGTTGCTCCTGGATTTGACTCAGACAGCAATGGATCATGGCCTGGAAATTCTTCGGGCGGATCTTGCGGGCGACATTGAAAACGATGCCATTGGCGCCCTAAAAAAATTTGATTTTTTCAAGTATGCTGAGCTGGAAAAGTCTATTAAAGATTATTCAGGCAATCATCATGATCTGGTGATCATGATCAAGCACCTGCACAAAAGATGGAGTGATTTTTAACCGCTGATCTGTCAGTGATTCCACCATATCTATGTGATCCAAGAAGCGCTGGAAAACCCTGGAAAAAAACAAACTACTTTGAACCACTCAATACAAAATATAATCCATCGACCGACGTCATTGGGCCCGATTCAGATTCAGTCTTTCTGCACACCGGATGAAATTCAAAGGTATCGGTTTGACCCTCAATTCACAATCCATGCCCAGTATAAATCCATCTATACCAAACAGGAAACCCTGGTACAACATGCTGAATCAACCTTGGCCAATGTCGTGCTGGCCCTGACAGAAGATCGGCAGATTGTGGGGTTTGGGGTTTTCAGTCATCCGGATGAGGATGACCGGTGGGCAGAACTTGAACCAGGCATAATGATGGAAATAAAAGCCATAGAGGTGAGCCGGCGATTTCGATCCTGTAAAATTGCCGGGGATTTACTCCGTCTTATGTTGTCCCATCCAACCGTTGAACAGATGATTGCATATATGGTTGGATATTCATGGACATGGGATCTGGATGGATCAGGATTGACGGTTCATCAATACCGCAACATGCTCATACACCTGTTCAGCCCCCATCAATTTTTTGAACTGCAGACCAACGAAGCAAACATCTGCCTAAAACCGGAAAATCTATTCATGGCACGAGTGGGCAGCCATGTTTCTAGTCAGATCCGTCAGGACTTTAAATTGCTGCGGTTCGGCATTACAATTTAAATTGTCCGCTTCTTATTGGCCATGTAGTCGACAAGCAAATACTGCCCCAGGGTGTCAGAACTGGCGAAAAACACTCGTCCTTTATTAATACGCGCCATCCTGGTAACAAATGCTGTGAGAAACTTATCATTCTCAAGCATGAACGTGTTGATCACTATCCCTTTCCTGGTACAGTTCCTCACTTCCTGAAGTGTTAATTGAAGGGTACGCGGACTGGGAGGCGCCTGGCAAAAAAAATGGGTTTCATCCTCAAAATGGGCCGTTGGTTCTCCATCGGTGACCAGTATGATCTGCTGATTGGTCTGTCGTTCTTTGGCCAAAAGCTTCCGGGCCAGGTACAACCCGTGCTGAATATTGGTATAATTATCAGACTCACCCCATTGGATGTAAGATAGGTCTTCTTTTTTCAGCTGCCGGGCACTGTTTGCGAAACCAACAATATAGAGACTGTCTTTCGGGTATTGACTCCGGATAAGACTATCCAGCGCCATCGCCACCCGCTTGGCGGCTTCAAAGTGGTCCCGGGCCAGCATGGAAAAACTCAAATCCACCATCAAAACTGTTGATGACCGTTCCAAAGCGGCTCTCTCAAACACTTCAAAATCCTCGGGTTTAAGTTTGACAGACGATGCCGTCGGCTCCCGGCAAACAGCGTTCATAATCGTTTTCTGAAGGTGTACCTGAAAGTCATCGCCAGACCTATACTTTTTAGTATCTTCTATTATCCCGTCCCAAAAGTTTTGAACATATGCTTGGCAATTCTTTTTCTGTATAAAACTCTTGCTTTGAACCTATATTTTTTGTATAATAAGCATAATATTACCATATTTTGGCAATATTGCTTAAAAATAATTATAAAAA
>JAIPDL010000013.1 GCA_021737695.1 Desulfotignum sp.
AATCAGGCTCGAAAACCCTGAATCTCACTTCAAAGAATCAGCCGGCCGAAAAATTTTGCGAATCTGACCCTGGCCGGTGAAAAAAATCCCCAAAATGCTCTTCGGAGGGGTCTGAAAAAAACAGGCGGTGGATTTGGGTCTCAGAAATTCAATTGTATTCCATGAACGACCTGTGATAGAATGACCATAAAATTATCATTTATTTTGCCAACACGGTACACGAATTGCATAATAAATTTTCGTAATTTTGATAATAAAATAAAAAAGGTGTTTTGCCGCAAAAAAACAGTACCAACAAACAAGGAGAAAAAAAATGAAAAAATCACTTTATTTCGGGCTTGCCGCATTGATGATCCTGTTATTTTCACTCAGTGCCTCTGCCGCCACTATGGATGTTACCTGGGGGGCTACTCAAAAGGTAAATTTTAACTATACGGGGGGCACCGCTGCCAGTGATTATGTCGCCGAGTTTGAAGTCACATTGGATGGGACAGACTGGGATCCTTACTTATCTAAAGTTGCGTATTGTGTGGATTTAGAAAATTTGATTTATGAGCAATCATACGAGGTTACACTCAATCCTATTACCCTCGGCAGCGCCTATGGCAGCGACAACTATCTGCAGGCCGCCTGGCTGATGGATACGTATTCAGCAGATGCTTCAGGGGATATACAAAAAGTTTCCGGGCTGCAGCTGGCCATCTGGGATGCCGTCTATGGAGAAGACGACGAAGGTAACGACCTCTTTGCAAACACAACCACCGGCGATATCGGCGGCTATTACAATTTTTACTACAGTTCCTTGAATGACGAAACCTGGGATGACGCCATGTGGTCCTCTCTTGGCTACAATTATGCCGTCACCACCTACGGCGAAGACATCAATGCCCAGGAACTTCTCGTTCAACTGGATCCGGTGCCGGAGCCTGCCACCATGCTGTTGCTGGGAATGGGTATTGCCGGACTGGGTGCAGCCGGCAGAAAACGGTTCAGAAAACAATAAACGAAATAAAGCCTGGATGAAATGATTTAACCCTCGTATCTTTGAAATAAATAACAATTTTCGGCAAAAATCATGACAAATATTGTCACACACAAACACATTTTTCAAAAAGGAGGCAAGCAATGAAACCGTTATTTCTAAAAATTTCAATTATTTTGTGCACGCTGTTTTTATGGACGGGCATGAGTATGGCAACGTCAACGGGTATTTTTGTGGGTGATTCCAACGATCTTACAACAAACTTTCAACCTCAACAAGACTCCGAAATAAATGTAAATGCGCTGGTTGATCTATACAATGCCAACACTGACACCGATCTGCCGGAAGATCTGACCCTTATTGGAAAATGGGAAGATGGTGGTTGGAGTGTCTGGAATGATGATTCTATTACAGAATTCACCGGCTCTTTTACAGGCGATGATGGCGTCTGGTCTGTCGTCAGTGATGACTGGGATATGGCGGACCCTCTCTACTACAGTTTGAAAGCCGGGGGCAAAGGAAAAAGTGGTGGTGGTTTTGAACTCTGGTACGCAGACGGATTTTTGGATGGTGTGTGGGACACATCCGGCCTTGACAATAAAGACTTATCCCACATTTCCTTCTGGACGGCCGACGGCACCACGCCTGCAGACCCCGTGCCTGAACCTGCGACATTGGCTCTGGTGGGACTGGGGCTAGCCGGCATTGCCGGATATCGGCGCAAACGGCATTCCAGTTAATTAGATTTTCATACGCGCCTTCTTCCGGTGAATGGATTTTTCCATTCACCGGTTTTTTTTTCATGCATTCATTGACAAACCCGGCTGATTCGTATATAGAATCCTTTTTCATGTACTGAGAGTAACCTGACAATTCAATTATAATACCATCGCAACATAACATTAGCTGAACCCGGAAAAATGGACCGCCCTTTGTTGGCAGACCGTTGCGTTTTTTTTGAACCAATGACATGCCGCTTTTGGGGCAAATTTTATTCATGAAGGATGATGTAAAATGATCAGAGATTTAAAACAGGTGAGAAATATCGGCATCAGTGCCCATATCGACTCCGGCAAAACCACCCTGACAGAACGGATTTTATTTTATACGGCCCGGATTCACAAAATCAATGAAGTCCGGGGAAAAGACGGTGTCGGCGCGGTCATGGACTCCATGGAACTGGAAAGAGAACGGGGTATTACCATTGCATCAGCTGCCACATATTGTGAATGGAAAAAACACAATATCAACCTCATCGATACCCCGGGCCATGTGGATTTTACCGTGGAAGTGGAACGGTCCCTGCGGGTGCTGGACGGGGTGGTGCTTATTTTATGCTCGGTTGCCGGTGTGCAGTCCCAGTCCATCACGGTGGATCAGCAGATGAAACGCTATCAGGTGCCGTGTATCGCCTTTGTCAACAAATGCGACCGGTCCGGTGCCAACCCGGCCAAAGTGGCCAAACAGCTGAAAACCAAACTGGGACACAATTCCGTGTTGATGCAGCTGCCCATCGGGCTGGAGGATAAACACGAAGGCGTGGTGGACCTGGTGGCCATGAAAGCCTATTATTTTGAAGGCGAGCATGGCGAGCGCGTGGCAGTCAAAGATATTCCCGAGGATCTGCTGGAAGCGGCAAAAGAAGCCAGAGAGGATTTGATCGATTCCGCCTCTTTGTTCTCAGAGGAACTGACCGATGCCATTCTCGAAGAATCGGACATCAGTGAAGAATTGATCAAAAACGCCGTGAGAACCGGCGTGATAACCAGACAGATCACCCCGGTATTTTTAGGTTCCGCTTACAAGAACAAAGCCATTCAGCCACTGCTGGATGCCGTGCTTGATTACCTGCCCTCTCCCTTAGACATTCATAACGAAGCCATTGACCTGGACAACAATGAAGAAAGTGTGATCCTGGAAAGCAATTTTGACAAACCCACGGTGGCACTGGCCTTCAAACTCGAAGATGGTCAATATGGCCAGTTGACCTATATCCGTGTCTATCAGGGATGTATCTCCAAGGGCGACACCCTGGTGAACACCCGGGACGGCAAAAAAATCAAGGCCGGCCGGCTGATCCGCATGCATGCCTCCCAGATGGAGGACGTGGAAGAGATCCCTGCCGGCCATATCGGTGCCATGTTCGGGATCGACTGTGCCTCCGGAGACACATTTGTCTCTCCGACGATCAATTACTCCATGCTGGCCATGCATGTGATGGAACCGGTGATTTCACTCTCCATCGTTCCCAAGGACAACAAGGCCCAGATCAACATGTCCAAGGCTTTGAACCGGTTCACCAAGGAAGACCCGACTTTCAAGACATATGTGGATCATGAAACCGGTGAGACCATTATTCAGGGTATGGGCGAGCTGCATCTGGAAGTGTATGTGGAGCGCATGAAACGGGAATACAAGGCAGAGGTCACCACAGGCGCCCCCCGGGTGGCCTACCGGGAGACCATCACCCAGAAATCGTTGTTCAACTACACCCATAAAAAACAGACCGGTGGTGCCGGCCAGTTCGGTCGGGTGGCTGGATTTATGGAACCGTGCGAAGAAGATTTTGAATTTGTCAACAAAATCACCGGGGGCCGGATTCCCACTCAGTATATCCCGGCCTGTGAAAAAGGGTTTGCCGCGTGCATGGCAAAAGGTCCCAAACTGGAATTCCCGGTCACCGGTGTCCGGGTGACCATCGACGATGGTGCGTTCCATGCGGTGGACTCATCGGAAATGGCGTTTCAGGCCGCTGCCCGGGGCGCATTTCTGGAAGGCTACATGAAGGCCAAACCCGTGGTCAAGGAACCCATCATGAAAGTGGTCATCGAGACCCCCAATGAATTCCAGGGGTCCTGCATGGGGCTGATCAACCAGCGCCGGGGAATCATCCAGGGATCCCAGGAAGAAGGCGTCATGTCGGTGATTGAAAGTCAGGTGCCCTTGTCAGAAATGTTCGGGTTTTCAACGGTTCTCAGGTCCGCCACCCAGGGAAAGGCCCAGTTCACCATGGAATTTTCTTCCTATAAACAGGTTCCCCAATCCATTGCCGAAGAAATCATCAAACAAAAACAGGAAGAAAAAAAAGCCTAAGACCGCCATATCAAGGAGAGGGAATATGTTAAAACAAGATCTCAATCTCAGAAGCCCCATTGAAAAAATCATGGGCATTGACAATATTACCAACAGTAGATTCGGTGCCGTGCTCTCCAGAGCCGGCGTGGGGAAAACCCGGTTTCTGGTCCAGATTGCGCTGACACAACTTTTAAAAGACCAGAAAATCGTTCATGTCAGCCTGGATGATTCCATAGGAAAAATCAACCTGCGCTACAACGAAGGATACACCAACCTGGTGGACAGCATCGGGTATGTGGATCCCCAGAAAGCGGTTCGGCTGTGGGATGACATCAGCCTCAACAAGGTGGGCATCAGCTACAATGATGTCACATTTGACACTGAAAAGCTTAAAGATTACCTGAAAAGCTTTAAAAAAGCCGACCTGCCCATGCCGGCAATCATGATCATCGACGGCCTTAATTTTGATGAGGACATTACAGACATTCTGGAAAACCTGCAGGCACTGAATCAGAAATTTTCCACTTCCATCTGGTTTGCCATGAAGACCCACCGGGACGAGGCCATGGCAAAAGACGGATATCCGGTCCAGCTGGAAACCCGAAAAGACCTGTTTGACAAGGCCCTGTTTCTGCAACCCGTGGACAACCAGATTCAGGCGGTCGTGCTCAAGGACGGCAACAGAACCGACCAGTCATTTCTTCTGGATCCGGCCACCATGATGCTGGCGGAATAAGACCCTTTTGATATTCTTCAGGGATGTTCCGGCTGTTCCGGCCGGAACATCTTATTTTTTGCATTCTCAGATCCATTGCCGGATGAAGTTTTCAATGGCCTGATACACCCGCTTTACCCCTTCCCCGATCAGAATTCCGTGCCGTTCATAATCAAACAGATACAATTCCTTGACCGTTGATCCCAGCTGATGGAACAATTTTTCGGTGCCTCCGGGATTGACCACCGGGTCTTTTCTGGACTGGACCACCAGGACCGGACGGGTGATCTGTTTCAGCTTGGGAGCCAGCTGCTCCATGAGCAGTTCCAGTTGATGGATACCGGCAATGGGGTTTCTCAGATAATTGATATGGGGATTTTCCGGGTGATTGTCAATGAATTCCCTGGCCATTGCGTTGAAACGGATACGACGGATCATGGTATTCCAGGCATTGATGGCCGGTATAAAATGAGCGCCCATATCCTGGAGCCGCATGGGCGGCGCCACGGCAAAAACCGCCTCATAATCCGTCACCCGGGTCGCCATCTCCAGGGCCAGGCCCGCCCCCGTGGAAAACCCGCCGATAAACCGTTTACCACAGGAGTGACGTAAAGCCACATAGGCTTCTTCCACGGAGTCCATCCATTGTTCATAACCGATCCGGGCCAGATCATCCGGAGAGGTACCATGTCCTTTGAGCCGGGGCACATGCACAGTGAATCCTTTTGAATGCAGATACCGGGCAAATTTTTTCATCTCTTCCGGGGCCGCCATATATCCGTGGATCAACAGAACCCCAGGACTGTCAGATGCCTGATTCAGGAATCGAGGCCGGCCGATCCGCTTGTTTTTGGATTCATCCGGTCTGAAAAAAGCGGCATAATCTGCGGTAAAATCCATATTCATCTTTTCAATGATCCGGGATCTGACCCGTCCCCTGATCTGACGACGGGGCATCTGGGCGATCTTTTTCAGGCAGATCTGGGCCGCTTCTACCGGTTCCACTTCATTGGCCATGACCAGAATGGGATTTTCCATGCGGATGGCATGAAATTCCGATAAATTGTACAATCGGGCCTGATCTTTGAAAAACCGGCGCCCGTCTTCATCCATGCGAATCACCCCGGTTTTTTCCGCCAGGGTCAGAAAATCCGATATCCGTTTGAACCGGTCATCCACCAGCAGATGAATCTGATTCTCTTGCAGCAGATCCGCCACATGACATATGCGATTCAGCACCAGACAGGTGATGGCATAAAACACCTTGCACGCGAATTCATACCGGTCGATCCCTTCTCTTTTGTATGGATAATGCTTGAGAATGCCTGCCATGACATGGTCATAATTAATCGTAGTCAAGCCATACACCTGGGCCATGTATGTTTCCATGACACCAACGGCGATCTGTCTTGAAATCTGCCTGGATTCCAGATCTTCAAAAGGCCGGATCCGGCGTTTCACCGTTAAAAGACTTTCCAGAAAATGATGATGCAGATACGGCGCCATATCGATGGGCGTGCCGAACCGGATGGTGATGTCCACACCGGTGAACAGCATGGCCCCTTCGGTCATCAGTTCATCCATCACCCGCCTGGAGGTTTTTTTCAAAAGCAGCCCGGCCATGGATCCTAAAATGTTTTCCCGGGGATTGGCCGGGTAATATGTGATATTCACAGGTACGATATGGGTGGGCCGATTCAAGATATCATCGATACCGGTTAAATCGAGTTCTGCTGTCAACCGGTGAAATTCCGGGGCTTTCAATGCTTTCAGACGGCGCAGGCGTTCCCTGAAAAATGCACATCTGAGCGCCACCACTGCGGCCCCGGTATGGGGGCGCAGGTCTCCTTTGTCATCAGTGAGAACAAACCGGCCGTCTTTGACCAGTTTTTTATTTTTTACCATCATGCCTTCCGGAAAAATGATCCAGTGGGCATCCCCGGACAACAGGGTTTTCAAAAGCAGGTCATCCCGATCCGGTGCCTCTGTGGACACCGCGCCCAACCGTCTGAGCAACCCTTCGAGAACCGGCACATCAAACAGTTCCCGGGCTGCCAGAGACCAGACCTGCCTGCCGGTGATGCTGTGGATATGATAGGGCAGAAACACCGTTTCAATGCGGGTGAAATGGTTGGCACAGAACACCACCGACCCTTCCGGAATATTGGATTGTCCCTGGATGGTGATTCGGGCCCTGGAGAACCCGGAAAGGGTTTTTAACGTATAAGAGGACAATTTGAATGCAACCCGGTTCATGAAGATGCCTTTATTTTCAAAATCATTGCCCGGGTCATCCCCGGTGTGTTGAATTTTCAGCCGGTTGGTGATACAACTCCCATAAAACACACGACCCGGCCGGACCTGTTTTTTTGATACCCTGCCCGGATTATAGTATGGAACCATACCAGGTTGTCAAAAACAATTTATTGAATGGAGACTTTGTTTTGTACGCTAAAATCGTTATTTTAACATTTCCCCCGAACGTGGCCCATAAAGCCCTGGTCTGCCAGCTGGTTAAAAAATTCGATCTGCTGTTCAATATTCTGCGGGCTGAAATTTCCAGCCAGAAAAAAGGGGCCATGGTACTGGAAATCACTGCGGCATCCCGACCCGACTTCAACAAAGGCATCCAGTTTCTCAAACAGCAGGGGGTTCAGGTGTCCACACCGGAACATCAGATCTACAAAGATGAGCAGATCTGTACCCATTGCGGGGCATGCACGGCTGTCTGCCCCACCCAGGCGCTGTATATCCAACGACCGTCCATGGAAGTGGTGTTTGACAAGGACAAATGCTCTGTGTGTGAATTGTGTATTGTGACCTGCCCTTCCCGGGCCATGGGGCTGTTCACTAAAGAGCCCGAAGCCGCCATCTGATGAACGCACCCGCCATCGGTGTGGCTGTCAGCGGCGGGGTGGATTCCCTGGTGGCAGCGTTTCTGCTCAAACAGCAGTACAAACAGATATTTGGTCTGCATTTCACCACCGGGTACGAGACCCGGAAAACAGATATTAACCGGCTCAAAGATCAGCTGAAAATGGACATCATCACCCTGGATCTGTCCGAACCGTTTGAAAACCAGGTGGTTCAATATTTCTTATCCACCTACGCCCGGGGAAAAACTCCGAATCCCTGCATGGTCTGCAACCAGAAGATCAAATTCGGATTCCTGCTGGAACAGGCGCAAAAACAAAGGGCCGATTATCTGGCCACCGGGCATTATGCCACCATTGTCAATGCCTTGACCCAACCCGATGATACCATGCCTCATCCCCGGCTTGAAAAAGCGGTGGATGAGAAAAAAGATCAATCCTATTTTCTGGCCCGGCTGTCCTGTGAACAGCTGTCTAAAATTCTATGTCCGCTGGCCGGGTTCTCCAAAGACCAGGTCAAAGCCCTGGCCGCCGAACATGGCCTGGTACCGGTCTCTGCCAAGGAAAGTCAGGACATCTGTTTTGTTCATGACAAACATCTGGCTGCATTTCTGACGGACAAAATCGGGCTGAGACCCGAACCCGGGCCCATCGTCGATATTCACGGCCGCCGGGTGGGAACCCATACCGGGGTCCATGCCTTTACTGTGGGCCAGCGCCGGGGAATCAACTGTCCGGCATCTGAACCCTATTATGTGAGACGTATCGATCCTTTGACCCATACCCTTCATGTGTGCTTTAAAAAAGACCTGGCCCAGCAGCAGATGACTGTGGCACAACTGGTCTGGCATGATACCCGGTCGGATGCCCGACCAGATAATGCCGCCCGGGAAGTGGCGGTTAAAATCAGATACCGCCACAGGCAAGCCCCTGCCACGCTGGTTTGCCAAGGCACATCGGGCCGGGTGTTGTTCAATCAGCCCCAGTATGCCGTGACCCCGGGTCAGGCAGCTGTTTTTTACCATGGACCCCGGGTGCTGGGATCGGCAATTATCCAATGAAAACATTTTATATTAAAACGCTGGGATGCAAGGTCAATCAATATGAGTCCGATGGCATTGCCGCCGGTCTTGAACAACACGGACTGGTCCGGTCAAACAAAGGCACATCCAATGATGTGTGCATCATCAACACCTGTGCCGTGACATCCAAGGCAGCCATGCAGTCCCGTCAGGCAGTCCGGAAACTGGCCCGGGACAACCCGGATGCAAAAATCATCGTGACCGGTTGCCATGCCCAGACAGACCCGGATATTATCCGACAGATGGATGATTCATTTGAACTGGTCTGTCACCGGGATAAAACCCGCCTGGCAGATCACATGCTTGCAGCGGTTGATCCATCGCCCATGGGTTTCAAACCGGCAGACCACTCTGCCGCCAACCGGTTTCACAGCTTTGAAACCCCGGTTTTCGGCAGCATGACCCGGGCTTATCTGAAAATTCAGGACGGATGCGATGCCTTTTGCACTTACTGCATTGTGCCCCATGCCCGGGGATCTTCCGTGAGCATGCCCCAACACCTGGTGTTGAACCATCTGAACGCATTGGGGCGTGCCGGTTTCAAAGAAGTGATTCTTACCGGAATCCATGCAGGCCGGTACGGCCGGGACCTGACCCCGCCCACCACCCTGCTGGATCTGGTGACAACCATTGAGAAAAAACGCCCGGTGGACCGGATCCGGCTGTCTTCCATCGAACCCAATGAAATCGATGAAAGACTTGTGGATATGGCCGGCCCGGACAGCCTGCTGTGTGATCATTTTCACGTGCCGCTCCAGTCCGGTGACGATGACATCCTCAAAAAAATGACACGCCCCTATACGGCAAAATTGTTCAAAGACATCATCTGCTATATCCATGAAACACACCCGTTTGCCGGAATCGGTGTGGATACGCTGATCGGATTTCCCACGGAAACCGACGATCAGTTTGAAAACACGTTTTCGTTGATCAAACAACTGCCCGTGTCTTATCTGCATGTGTTTCCGTTTTCCCCCCGGAAAGGCACACCGGCGTTTTCTTTCAAACCCCGGGTACCGGACCCGGTAATCACCGAGCGGTGCCAGAGAATGCGGGAACTGGGAAAACAAAAACAGATGGCGTTTATCAAAGCCAATCAGGGCCGGCCCCTGAAAGCCGTGATACAGAACCGAACCAACGTTAGCACCGGCAGGCTCACTGCCGTGACATCCAACTATTTGAATATCCATTTGAAAAAAGACAGCACCTTGAAAGGCAAACTCGTGGATGTTGTCTTTGATCGCTGGGATAGCAACCTGAACATATCTGGAGAGATCTATCATGGAAAAAGTATATAAACAGCTGGCCCGCCACCTGGACAACACCCCGGGCGGCTTTCCTCCCACAGAGTACGGTGTGGAGCTGCGCATCCTCAAACAATTGTTCACACCCGAACACGCCCAACTGACCCTGTGCCTGGTGATGATGCCCGAACCGGTAGAAGCCATTGCATTGCGGGCCGGAAAACCCGCTGAAACGATCCTGCCCATGCTCAAAGAGATGGGTGAAAAAGGCTTGATTCTGCATATTAAAAAATCAGACAAAGACACCTTTATGCTGCTGCAGTTTGTGGTGGGCATCTGGGAATACCAGGTGAACCGGCTGACCCAACAGCTCATCAAAGATTTCAACGAATATGTGCCCTTTCTCATGAAAGCCCAGGAAGCGCACAAAACCCAGCAACTCCGGGTGGTGCCCGTGGAAAAATCCATCAACACCCAGCTCAACATCATGGACCATGAACACCTGGAAAATCTGGTACGAAGTCAGTCCAAAATTCTGGTGGCACCGTGTATCTGCCGGAGGGAACACACCATGGTGGGCAAAGGGTGCGGCAAAATGGAAGAATCCTGCCTGATCTTCGGAGGCGGTGCCTATATTTATGAAAGCCGGGGCATCGGCCGCACCATCACAGCGGATGAAGCCATGGATATCGTCCGCAAGGGGGCAGCCCAGGGACTGGTGGCCCAGCCCTCCAATTCCGTAAAACCCATGAACATCTGCCTGTGCTGTGACTGCTGCTGTCAGATTTTAAGCAACATCAAAAAAACACCGTCTCCGGCCCGGATCGTGAATTCCAATTTCCAGGCATCGGTGGACACAGACCAGTGCACGGGGTGTCAGGCCTGTGAAGAGATCTGCCCCATGGATGCCATTGCCGTGACCGACGGTCTGGCACAAGTGGATAAGGAGCGGTGCATCGGGTGCGGTCTGTGCGTGATCGCATGCGAATTTGACGTCATGTCTCTGGCGGACAAACAAGAGATGGCGCGGTGGAAGCCGCCCCAGACCCTGGTGGATACGTACATGCGCATCGCCCAGGAAAAAGGGCTGTTCTAAAACCCTCTTTTCTTGCGTATCTGGTCATAGGCTTCCTGTATTTCAGAAAATTTGTCATTGGCAAATTTGATGAACTCTTCAGGAAGCCCTTTGGCCTCAATTTTGTCTGGATGGTATTCAGTCACCAGCTTGCGGTACTGTTTTTTGATCTCCTCGTTGGACGATGTTTCATCGCACTTGAGCACGGCATAGTATTTGTCTGCCGGACGGATATACTTGGATTTCAGCCGGTTGAACGCCACATCCGACACATTGAAAATCCGGGCCGCCGACCGCAAAGTGGCATCCTCGGCATCGGACAGACGGCCGTCTGCCGCACCCACACGGAACAATACATCCATCATCAACGAAATGATGTTGGGCTGGGTTTTGAATACCGAATAAAACTGCATGGCAAACGCTTCAAAGCTTTCAGACGACTGGACCGCGTGTCTGAAGATCTTCTTGGCACTTTCCTGGCCGGTGATATCCAGCTGAAGATCCTGTTTCATAAAGGATTCCACCACCTGGATCTCTTTTTCAGAGACCTGACCGTCCGCCTTGCACAGCTTGGCCAGCATGGAAAAGGCAGCCGTGAAAAATATCAGCTGGGCCTCTTCGTTGGAAGACAAAGCGCCTGTTCTTCCGGGAATGGATCTCAGATAGGCATCCTCTTTTTTGTCCACAAACGCATGACCGAATGCAGCCCCGGCCACGGCACCGATGGGGCCTCCCAGGGCGAATCCGATGGTTCCACCAATCATTTTTCCCAGCCAGCTCATCATCAGACTCCTTGTTTCATTGTTCCGTTACGGGATTTCCCCCAGGATTTTTTCTTTTTGACTTTTGCTTTGACCGGTGCACATCTGGTTTCAATGCATCCTTTTTCCATCAGATCTTCCACTTGTTTAAAAAAAACCGGATCAGAACAGGTCATATATTCATCCGCCAGTTTCACCAGCACCTCGGGTTTGTCCGGAATGCAGATTTTCAGACATGCCGGGCAATCCCCGGGATACCGCTGAATGATGGGCTTGAGCCGTTCCAGGGTGTCGGCACTGAACCGGTCCGCATCCACGGCAATTAAAATGCCGTTGGTCCATTCTTGGGCCGCCTGATCAATGGGCACGATTTTCTCCGCCAACAGCTTGATGGTGGATTCTTTTTTCTGGACTTCCGCCTCCAGGATCACCACCTGTTCCATGGACAGCAACGGATGGACCAGCGCATACACATTGGGAAAGACCACCACCTCCACACTGGCGTTGCGGTCCTCAATGGTACAGAAAGCCATCAGATCCCCTTTTTTGGTTTTATGGGTCTTGAGCACCTTGATGATCCCGCCGATGCGGATCATTCTGCCGTCGGCCTTCTCCTGAAGGGTCACGGTGTTGACCGTGGCAAACCGGGCAATTTCTGCCTGGTATTTGTCCAGGGGATGCCCGCTGATATAAAATCCCAGGGATTCTTTTTCCTTTTCCAGCAGAAAGTGGTCTTCCCATTCTTCCATGTCCGGCATCTCAGGGGTGCTGGCAGGAATCTCAGTTCCCATACCGGAGTCCGCAAACAGATCCATCTGGGAATCGGCTTTTTCCTTCTGAACCCGGTTGCCATGGTCCAGGGCCTCTTCCAGCACCGCCATCAACTGACTTCTGGCGGATCTTGTGGAGTCGAACGCGCCGCATTTAATGAGCGCTTCCAGCACTTTTTTGTTTACCTTGGTCAATGGCACCCGTTCACAAAAATCATACAGGCTTTCAAAGGGACCATTTTGTTTGCGATCTTCCACAATCACGTCAATGGCGGCATTTCCCACGCCTTTGACGGCAGCCAGTCCGAACCGGATACAGCCTTTGGACACAATGAACTGGGATTCGCTCTCATTGACATCCGGCGGCAGTACCTGAATATCATGGGTCCGGCATTCATCCATGAATTTGAGCACGGCATCGGTGTTGCCCCGTTCACTGGTCATCAACGCGGCAATGAATTCCAGGGTATAATTGGCTTTCAGATATGCGGTCTGAAACGCAATCAATGCATAGGCCGCACTGTGGGATTTGTTGAACCCATACCCGCCGAATTTTTCCATGAGATCAAAAAGCTCTCCCGCTTTTTTGGGATCATGGTTGTTTTTGGCAGCCCCTTCCAGAAAGAGTTTCCGGTGGGCTTCCATCATAGCGGCAATCTTCTTGCCCATGGCTTTCCGAAGCCCGTCCGCATCCGCCATGGAATAATTGGCAAGAACCCCGGCGATCTTCATCACCTGTTCCTGGTACAGGATCACCCCATAGGTTTCTTTGAGAATCGGCGCGAGTTCGTCAAACAGATAGACAACCTCTTCCCTGCCATGCTTTCGTTCCACATAGGTGTTGGCCATGCCGCTGTCCAGAGGGCCTGGCCGGTACAGGGCCACCAGGGCCACGATATCGGAAAACGTGGCCGGCTTGAGGCGAAGAATCAGTTCTTTCATGCCCGAGCTTTCCAGCTGAAACACCCCGGTGGTATCGGCCCGCTGAAGCAGGTCAAAGGTGTTGGCATCTGAAAAATCCAGATGATCCATATCCGGCACGGGCTTGCCCTGCTTTTCGATCAGTTCCAGGCAGTTCTTGATGACGGTCAGGTTTCTCAACCCCAGAAAATCAAATTTCACCAGCCCCAGTTTTTCCACATAATTCATGTCAAACTGGGTAATAGTCTCCCCTTCCTTGCCCCGAAACAACGGCAGGTATTCGTTTAGCGGCTTGTCCGCCACCACCACACCAGCGGCATGGGTGGACGCATGCCGGGGCAGCCCTTCCAGGAGCAGGGCGGTTTCCAGCATCTGGGTCTTGTCTTCTGAAACGTCACATATTTCCCGGATGGCCGGCACTTCTTCCAGGGCCTTTGTCAGATTCTTGGCCCCGTCCGGAATCAATTTGGCAATCTCATCCACTTCGGATAAGGGGATTCCCACCGCCCGGCCCACATCCCGGATCACGGCCTTGGCTTTGAGTTTTCCAAAGGTGATGATCTGGCAGACGTATTCAGGCCCCCCATACCGGTCAATGGTATAGTGATACACCTTGTCCCGGCCCTCAATACAGAAATCCACGTCAATATCCGGCATGGAGATCCGGGAAGGGTTCAGAAACCGCTCAAAAATCAGGCCGTGTTCAATGGGATCCAGGGCCGTGATATCCATGGCATAGGCCACCATGGACCCGGCGGCAGACCCCCGGCCCGGCCCCACGGGCACCCCGATTTTCCGGGCATGGGCAATGAAATCCGCCACAATGAGAAAATATCCGGGAAACCCCATGTCCAGGATAATCTTGATCTCATAGGCGATGCGGTCCCGGTATTCCTGTTCATTGACACGGGGATTCTTTTTTTTGATGATGGCCAGTTTTTCTTCAAACCCGGCCATGGCTTTCTGCTTGAACAGTTCCGCCTCACTGTCTTCGTCCGACTGGGCATACCGGGGGAAATGATAAGTTTTATCATCAAATTCCACATTGCACCGGGCCGCCACATCCTTTGTGTTTTCGATGGCCCCGGCATACTGGCCCAGGGTGGCGATCATCTCATCGGATGATTTGAAATACAGCTGATCGGAATCAAATTTGAACCGGTTCTGATTGGAGACGGTATCCCCGGTCTGGATGCACAAAAGGATGTCGTGGGCTTTTTTGTCCTCTTTGGCCAGATAATGGCAGTCATTGGTGGCCACCATGGGAATGGACAGGCGCTGGCTGATATCGGCAATGCCCTGGTTGACCTTTTGCTGGATCGGCATCCCGTTTTCCTGGACTTCCAGAAAAAAATTGCCCTCCCCCAGGGTTTCCAGATAAAACCGGGCCGCCGCATCCGCCCCTTCCATATCATTGGCCATGATGGCCTTGGGAATATCCCCTTTCAGGCAGGCGGACAACCCGATCAGGCCTTTTGAATGGGCCGCCAGCAATTCTTTGTCAATTCGGGGTTTGTAATAAAATCCCTGGAGCTGGGCAATGGACACCAGCTTGCACAGGTTGGCATACCCTTCCCGGTCCTGGGCCAGCAGCACCAGGTGGCTCAATCCCTTGTGATCCAGCTGGGTTTTATGAGTGATGGACCGGGGGGCCACATAGACCTCACACCCTAAAATGGGCTTGATCCCTGCTTTCCGGGCTTTTTCATAAAATGCCGCCACACCGAACATGGTGCCGTGATCGGTCATGGACACGGCATCCATGTTGTATTCTTTGCATTTTTTCAACAAAGGATCCAGTCGGATGGCCCCGTCCAGCAGCGAATATTCCGTGTGCAGATGAAGGTGATAAAACATGCCGGCGGAATCAGTCATCAGTCTCAGCTGCTTTCCACGCGGTAATTGGGGGCTTCCTTGGTGATCACCACATCATGGACATGGCTTTCCTTTAACCCGGCAGCCGTGATTTTTACAAACCGGGCTTTTTCATGCAGGTCCTCGATGGTGACAGCCCCCAGATATCCCATACCGGCTTTGACACCGCCGACCATCTGAAGAATATTCTCCCGGATGGTGCCTCGATAGGGAATCCGGCCCACAATGCCTTCGGGCACCAGTTCCTCGGCATCTGACGTGTCTTTTTGATAATACCGGTCAGACGATCCTTTTTTCATGGCTTCCACAGACCCCATGCCCCGGTAGGCTTTATAGGAACGACCCTGGTAGATGACGATTTCACCGGGGCTTTCATGGGTGCCGGCCAGAAGGCTGCCCAGCATCACGGAATGGGCCCCGGCCCCTAAAGCCTTGGCAATGTCTCCGGAAAATTTAATGCCCCCGTCGGCGATGATGGGCACGCCGGTCTTTCTGGAAATATCCTTGCAGTTCTGTATGGCGGTGAGCTGGGGAACCCCCACTCCTGCCACGATGCGGGTGGTGCAGATGGACCCCGGACCGATCCCGATTTTCACGGCATCGGCCCCGGCATCGATCAAAGCCTGGGTTCCTTTTTCCGTGGCCACATTACCGGCCACCACCTGGGCATCGGGAAAATGATGCTTGATCTTTTTCACCGCATCGATCACATTTTTGGAATGCCCGTGGGAGGTGTCAATGACCAGGGCATCCACCCCGGCATTGATCAGGGCCTCCACCCGGGTCATCATGTCCGACCCCACGCCTACGGCCGCTCCAGCCCTCAGACGTCCATATGAATCTTTGCACGCATTGGGATATTTTTTTATTTTTTCAATATCCTTGATGGTGATCAGCCCCGTGAGCCTTCCCTGACCGTCCACCACCAGCAGTTTTTCAATGCGGTGTTTGTGCAGCAGAATCTTGGATTCTTCCAGGGTGCACTTTTCAGTCACTGTGACCAGGTTTTCACTGGTCATCACCTCTTTGGCCGGTTTTTCCAGCTGGGTTTCAAACCGCAGGTCCCGGTTGGTGACAATGCCCACCAGTTTTTCACCCTCAACCACCGGTATACCGGAAATCCGGTATTTGGCCATGATGTTGAGCACCTCTGAAATAGGCACGTCCGGGTGAATGGTCACCGGATCCACGATCATCCCGCTTTCCGATTTTT
Source organism: Desulfotignum sp. (assembly GCA_021737695.1). Lineage (GTDB taxonomy): Bacteria > Desulfobacterota > Desulfobacteria > Desulfobacterales > Desulfobacteraceae > Desulfotignum. The sequence goes on from JAIPDL010000013.1 coordinate 16,587, forward strand.
TGACCCGGTCCACTTCAATGACCTGGTCCTCGATGGACAGATTTCTATGAACAAACCCCAGACCGCCGGCTCTAGCCATGCTGATGGCGGTCAAGGCTTCAGTCACGGTATCCATGGCTGCCGCGACAATGGGAATATTGAGTTCAAGTCCCCGGGTCAGCCGGGTTTTGACCGATACTTCATCAGGAAGAATCGCGGAAAAATCAGGCACCAGCAGGACATCATCAAAAGACAGCCCTTCATCCGGTAATATTTTGGACATAACTTGCCTCCAGAAAGGAAAAAATTTGTTTATTCATACCATTGAGAACAGCCATTACAGGAAAGTGAAAAATCTGTTGCCCGATGTATCTTCCCAACCGGTATATATAAACACAATCTTTTAACAAATTTGGATCTCCAAGGCAAGATTTTATATCCCTTGGCGCCGGTGTTGGCGGTTGGGCACCGGCATCCACATCCCGGCGGAACGCTTCCGGGGTCCGGCACTCCGCATTCAATCCAAGCAAAAAGATCAGAATTCCGATTTTAAAAACAGAAGCAGTCATCCCTCAAGTTTCGCCAGTATTTCAGGAATTGCCGGAGGAACCCGGGTACTGGACCGGGTCAGATTCCGAATCATGGAAAAATGATTGCCCGGCACCCGGATCAAAGGCAGGTCATTGAGCCGGGTGGCATTCACCGAGACCAGGCCGTCACCCAGCATATTATTCACATCAGATGGTTCCCGGTAAAAAAACATCATTCCGGCAATGATATCGATGGGCACATCCCCGGGGAGCGGCCGCTGATTCAACTGAGTCAGAAACCGGCTGCCAGGCAGAAGATCCACCCCGGCCGCACCCGTACCGTCCAGCAGGCAGTGCAGCCAATGGGTGCCCGGCTTGAACAGGTGAAACATCTGGTCCTTGATCTCGGTAACGATGCGAAATCTTGCCATTTGTGCGCCCTGATTCGGGGTTCCCACCAGAATGAGCCGTTTGACATCCGGCACTTTTCCAGCCGCCGCTGCACGTGAATAATTTATTTTTGGACAGGTGAGCATATCCCGGGCCACCAGCCCGCCCATGGAATGGGCCACAATAAAAACCGGGGATGAATTTGTTTGTGCCAGCGCCTGCATATTGTCAAAAAAGAACCTTGAAGATGCCTGGATGGCCTGGTCATTGGGATAGGACATGATGTACACCTGGAATTGTTTTTCCCAAAGGATCGGTGCCAGGTCATCCCACATGATGCCTGGATCATCCAGACCGTGAATCAGAATCACCCGGCCCTGAAAAAATCGATTTTCAGACGCACCTTCATGGTGAAAAGGGTGGATTCCCTGCCTTTGGGCCAGATGACGGGTGGCTTCCGGAAACCAGGCCTGGACCTTGAGATGAAACGCATGTCTGAGCTGCTGCTCGTTGGGCAATAAAATCCGGCGGCCCGACTGAAACACCACCACCAGGAAAACCAGCAACAGAAAGGCGGTCCACCTTTTATGCCGCCGGTAAAATGTATTGTTTGAACCCGTCATTTCTGATAGCATGTCCTATTTTTATTTGCCTTAAAAATACACCAGGAAAATCATGAACACCACCCATAAAAAAAAGAAAATAGGCATTGTCACCGGTGGCGGTGACTGTCCCGGCCTTAATGCGGTTATCCGGGCCATTGTCAAAGCCGCGGCCTTGCAGGGATGGGAAAGCATCGGTATCTACGGCGGCTATGACGGGCTCCTGACGCCCATGAAAACCCGGCCCCTGTCCATCAAGGATATGGACGGCCTGCTGGTCCGGGGCGGCACGATCTTAGGCACGGCCAGCAGCGGCCCTTTTTCAGCCAAAACCGGGCAGGGATCGGCCCGTCAAATCGATTCCAAAATTCTGGCCCAGGCAAAGGCCAACTTTGACCGGCAGGGGCTTTCAGCCCTGGTGGCCATCGGCGGGGACGGCACCTTGACCGTGGCATGGCAGATGTACGAGGCTGGATGGCCTGTGGTGGGCGTTCCCAAAACCATTGATAACGACCTGGATGCCACGCTCATGACATTTGGATTTGACACCGCAGTCTCCTGTGCCGTGGATGCATTGGATCGGCTTCACAGCACGGCCCAGAGCCATGACCGGGTCATGGTGTTAGAAGTCATGGGCCGGTATGCCGGCTGGATTGCGGCCCAGGCCGGCCTGGCCGGCGGGGCTGACGTCATTCTCATTCCTGAAATTGCGTTTAATTATGATGCGGTGTGCCGAAAAATCAACGCCCGTGAGACCGAGGGGAAACTGTTCACCCTTGTCATTGTGGCGGAAGGCGCCAGCCCGGCCGGTCAGGATTTAATTTCCAACTCGGCAAACCACATGGACCGGGAAATTCGTCTGGGGGGCATCGGGGCGCAGGTGGCCAAAGAAATCCAGTCCAGGACCGGAAAAGAATCCCGATGCGTGGTGTTGGGCCATTTGCAGCGGGGCGGTACGCCCACGCAGTTTGACCGTCAATTGTGCACCCGGTTCGGGGTTTATGCCGTTCAGATGATTGCCAGAAACCAGTTCGGCATGATGGCCGCGTTGACCGGGACCGGGATAGCACCGGTGTTTCTGGCCAATGCCGTGGACCGGATCCGCACCGTTCCCCGGGAAGGGGAACTGGTCATGACCGCCCGGGCGCTAGGTATCAGTTTCGGTGACGATTAAGTGGCCTGTCCGCTTAAAGTCTTATGGAACGATCCAGACGGCAATATCTGATGCATGACTGATGATCTGCCTGGACACGGATCCCATGAAAAACGATTTATTGATTCCCCGCCGGCCGATGACCAGGGTATTGAATTTGTTTTTTTCCGCATAGGTCACCACGTCCTGCCCGATATGTCGGGAACCTTTCAGCGTGTGGACATCCACCTGATCCTGTGACAGCCCCATCTGTGTAAATTTATCCATGGCCTGGGGATAGAACTGATCCACACAGGCCCGATCTTTTTTTTCAATAATCTGGACAAATTCGGGATCATCATCCAGGTTGATTTCACAATAATTATGGGCGGTGTTGGTGACATGGATCAGTGTGACGTGGACCTCTTTATTTTCCGATATCATAAATCCCACGTGATCCACGGCCCGCAAGGCATCTTCAGACCCGTCAATGGCCACCAGAATCTTTTCAGCCGAATTCTGCCCCGCATCTTTGTTCACCATCCATACGGGGATCACCTGGGATCGTTCCAGAATGGCTTCGGAAACGCTGGTGTCAAAAAATTTCTGAATCCCTGATACGCCCCGTCGCCCCACCACAATGGCATCCATCATTTTTTTCTGGGCATATTCGATCACATCCTGTGCCAGTCCCAGTTCCCGGGGCCGGGTCAGCAGCCGGATACACTCTTTTGGAAAACCGGCTTCCGTCATTTCAGATTTAAGGCGGGTCAGCAGTTCCATGGCCGCAGCCTCATTTTTTTTCAACACCCGGTTCAACTGGGCACGGACATGCATATCCCTGGCCGCTTCTTCTTTAAGATACAATGACACCGGGGCCTGCACATGATACAGCACACAATGCAGTTCTTTGACAAAAGACGATACCCGGGCCGCATACCTGACCGCCTGCAGCGAAGTCCGGGAGTGATCCACGGGAACGAGAACCTGTTTTTCCATACTCCCCTCCATTTTTAGAAACGATCTCTTACAATAGCGTTACTCATATCCCGGGGTCAAGTCAAGAATGACACATGGTTTTTCATTTGCCCCAAAGGGCAGATGTGCTATATTGACAGATTGAATTCAATTTATACAGGAAACCCGCTCATGCTGCTGAAAATAAATCCGGACAATCCCCAGGAACGACTGGTTTCCCGGGTGGTGGAAATCCTCAGAAAAGGCGGTATCATCGCCTATCCCACAGATACATTCTATGGTATCGGCTGTGATATCATGAACAAAAAAGCCATCGAACAGGTGTATGCCATCAAACAGCGCACCCCCAGCAAACCCTTCAGCTTTATCTGCCCGGACCTGAAAGATATCGCCACCTATGCCAAGGTATCCAATATCGCCTACCGGAACATGAAACGACTGCTGCCGGGCCCGTACACCTTTGTGCTGCCGGGATCCAGGATGGTGCCCAAAATCATGCTCACCAACCGGAAAACCGCCGGTATCCGGGTACCGGATCACAAGATCGCTTTAGCACTGGCCTTAGAACTGGGCAACCCCATTATCTCCACTTCCGCCACAGATCCCGAAGGCACGGTGTTTCAGGACCCGTCTTTGCTTCATGATTATTTCGGTACCCGCCTGGATGTGGTCATTGACGGAGGACCGGTACCCGGAACCGCGTCATCCGTGATCTCCTTAATGGATGATGTACCGGAGATTATCCGTTATGGTGCCGGAGATATTGAGATCTTTGAATAAGGTCTGAGTCATTTTTCGCAGAACCGATATGGGATTGTCTTTCGGATACACCGGCACCGGCTCCTGCTCCATTTCCGCCAGTTCTGCGGCCCAGACCACTGCATCGTCCAGATTTCCCAGGCGGTCCACCAGATTCAGCTCCAGGGCCGTCTGCCCGGTATAAATCCGGCCGTCTGCAATGTCACCCATTATTTGTTTTTCAATATTCCGGGCCCGGGCCGCATCCGATACAAACTGCTGGTGAAGCTCATCCACCAGCTCCTGGAGCAATTGCCGCTCGTTGTCTCCCAGTTCCCGAAACGGGGAGCCCAGGTCCTTGAATTCACCGCTTTTGATGACCCGAGGCGAAATCCCGATTTTTTGCACCAGTTCCGTCAGATTAACATGTTCCATGATCACGCCGATGCTGCCGGTAATGGTTCCCGGATTGGCCACAATGGCCTGAGCCCCGGCAGCGATATAATATCCGCCGGACGCTGCCACAGATCCCATGGAAGCGACCACGGTTTTCACCGGCCGGGTTTTCATCAGTTCCCTGAAAATCTCCTGGGAAGGCCCCACCCCACCGCCGGGGCTGTCCACCCGGACGACAATGGCTTTGATGTCATCATCATCCCGGAATATCTTGATATTTTCAATCACCTGCCTGGAAGATAGAATCGGACCGGTCACTTCAACGATACCGATATTGCCTTTGGATTCATGAAACGTACCAGCCGTGGTGAACACCATGCGGGAAACGGAAAAAACCACCAGCATTCCCCCCACGCACAGCACCGTGGCACAAGCGGTTAGAATCAGCAGGAAAAACAGGATGGGATGACGTCGTGAAAACATGAACAAAGCCTCCTTTTCAAATCATACACATATATAAAGGGCCGGGCAAAATAAATTTTTGCCCGGCCCTGACCCGTTTGTCAACACATGGATGTCGATTGAAAACCGCTGTGTTTACTTGTCTTTTTTATTTTCCTGGGTTTTGTTGGCTTCAATCTGCTCCTGGATGTTATTGCGCAGAATCTCTCCAAAAGAAGAGGTTGCCGGCCGCATGTTCTTGGCAAATTCCTCCAGATATCTGTCATCATCGTCATCTTCCAGGCGTTTGATGGAAAGTCCGATGCGGCGTTCATCTGAATTGATATTCATGACCTTGGCGGTGATGCTGTCTCCCACCTGGTAGTGATCTTTGGGACTTTTAACATTTTCTTTACTGATTTCAGACACATGCACAAGCCCTTCAATGCCTTCTTCCAGTTCCACAAACACGCCGAAATCCGTTAGATTGGTGATGACACCGGAAATCTCCTTGCCCACTTCATACCGCTGGGCAACCGTTTCCCAGGGATCTGACTGGGTCTGTTTGATCCCTAAAGAAAACCGTTCATTGGCCTTGTCGATATCCAGAACCACCGCCTGAATGGTATCGCCTTTTTTATAGACTTCAGACGGATGCTTGATCCGTTTGGTCCATGAAATATCAGAAATATGCACCAGCCCGTCAATATCATCGTCAATACCGATGAACAGGCCGAATTCAGTGATGTTTTTGATTTTGCCTTCAATAATGGTGCCCACGGGGTATTTCTGGGAAATCACTTCCCAGGGATTTTCCTGGGTCTGTTTGATGCCCAATGAAATCCGCCGGTTGTCCGGCTTGAGGTCCAGCACAACGGCTTCGATGACCTCTCCCACAGTGACCATCTGGGATGGATGCCGGATTTTCCGGGTCCAGGACATTTCACTCACATGGATCAGTCCTTCAACCCCTTCTTCCAGCTCAATAAATGCACCATAATCGGTCAGGCTGACCACTTTACCCATAATTTTTGAACCAATGGGATATTTGTCCACTGCCGTGGTCCAGGGATCGGGTGTCAGCTGTTTCATGCCCAAAGATACACGCTCTTTTTCAAAATCATAGGACAGAATCTTGACCGTGATTTTATCACCCACCGAATAAAGTTCAGACGGATGTTTCACACGGCCCCAGGAGATATCGGTGATGTGCAGCAATCCGTCCACACCGCCGAGATCCACAAAGATGCCGTATTCCGTGATGTTTTTGACGATCCCTTCCATCACCTTGTCGTTTTCGATGGCTTCCAGGGTGGCGGCCCGCAGTTTTTCCCGTTCCGCTTCCAGCAGTACCCGCCGGGACAGAACAATATTGTTGCGTCGCTTATTGTACTTGAGAATCTTGAATTCATAGGTTTTGTTCACCATTTCATCCATATTGCGGATGGGACGCAGATCAGCCTGGGATCCGGGCAGAAACGCCTGAAGGCCGATATCCACGGAAAATCCGCCTTTGACTCGATTGGTGATGACGCCCTCAATGGTACCGTCTGCATCGTAAATTTCCTTGATGGCATCCCATACCTTGACTTTTTTGGCCTTGTCACGAGACAGAAGCACGGTTTCCTCTTCTTCGTCCCATACTTCGATCATGACCTCGAACTGATCATTGACTTTGACATTGACATTGCCTTGTTCATCAATGAATTCCTGAATAGAGATCCGGCCTTCTGATTTATATCCCACATCCACCAGGACCATATCACGGCCCACAGAGATGACAGTGCCGGTGACGACCTGCCCTTCCTCAAATTTTTTGAGGCTGGATTCATAAATGCCCAATAATTCTTCCATGGTTTCTTCACCGGTGATTTCCGTTTCCGGTGACAGGGCATTCACTTCTTCGATTGCATTGGATTCTTCTTCAGTATCCAATGCAGTGTCCCGGGCCTCGACGTCCACGTTTTGTGTCTCTAACTCTTCAGTATTCATTTCCTGGTTTTCGTTCTCTTCAGCAATGTTGTTCATTAATATTAATCCCCCTAATCGAATTTAGTTACTCACATCCCTGGATGTTAAAAATGTGTCAAAGAATGCGGGTACAATTTACCTTTATAGCAATCAGTAAAAAAAAAATCAATAAAATAATCGATGCTTTTTCTTGATTCTACAGATGTTTGAGCATCTCTTCCACCACCTGCGGAGCTGTCAGCCGGGAAGAATCGATCAGAATCGCATCCGGCGCGGGTTTCAACGGAGCCTGGGTCCGCCGGGTATCCTGATCGTCCCGGGCGGCCATGTCGGCTTGAATTCGGAATAAATCCTTTGCCGGATCCGGGATTTCATCAAACCGGCGCTGGGCCCGAACCGCCAGATCGGCTACCAGAAAAAACTTGACCGTGGCATCGGGAAACACCACCGTGCCCATGTCCCGGCCTTCAAACACCGCATCCTGCCGCCGGGCGATCCGGCGTTGAATATCCAGGAGCGCGGCCCGGACCGCCGGTCTGGCCGAGGTCGAAGAAGCCAGCATGGTGATTTCAGGTGTACGCAGAAACGGCGTGATATCGTTGCCTGAAGACAGAACCCGCATTTCCTCGTTTTCCAGTACCACATTCAAATCCAGACCCGATACAAATGCATCCAGTGCCGCATCATTTTCCCAGCAGTTGTGCTGCCGGTGGATCTCAAACGCCACGGCCCGGTACAGGGCACCGGTATCCACCCGGACACAGTGCAGATGCCGGGCCAGAAGTTTACTGACCGTTGTTTTGCCGGATCCGGCCGGGCCGTCAATGGTGATGATTCGGTAAGTCATGACAATTCCGCTTTCAATGCTGCGATACATGCCTGGTTTTCCTGACACGTGCCTGCGTTGATTCGTAAAAACGTGTCAAACCCGTAGGATTTCATGGATCGGACAATCACCCCGTGATGGAGCAGCCGGGTGAACAGTTTTAAGGCATCGGTTTTTACATCCACCATCAGAAAATTGGCCTGGGTGGGCAGGGGATCTAACCCGAGTGCGGACAGTTCCCGGGTCAGAAAATCAATACCCTGATGCACCGTGTCAATGCTTTTGCCCAGAAAATCCTGGTCTGCCAGAGCCGCTTCCGCTGCCACCTGGGCAAGCCCGTTGACATTGAACGGCTGGCGAATGCGGTTGAGAATCTGAGCCACATCCTTGTCCATGATGCCGTAACCAATTCTGAATCCGGCCAGGCCATAGGCTTTGGAAAAAGTTCTCAGCGTCACGATCCGGGGGTCTGCCAGAGGGGTGTCCAGGGAATTATACACGGCCGGATCACGCACAAACTCCATATATGCTTCATCCACCACAATCAGCACATCCGGCGGCACCTGATCGGCAAATGCGTCAAATGCATTTCTTGTAATGATACTGCCGGTAGGGTTAAAGGGATTGGTGACAAACACCAGCTTTGTTCTGGAAGAAATTTTATCAATCATGCCTGACAATGGGGTGTCAAATCCGGACAACGGTACCATCACAGGAACGCCTTTGGCGGTTTTCACACTGATTTCATACATGAGAAACGAGGGCAGCGGCATGACCGCGTGATCACCCGGGTTCAAAAATGCATGGGCCAGCAGAGCGATCAGATCATCCGACCCGTTTCCCAAGACGATATTGTCCGGTGCCACCTTGTGATATTGGGCCAGGTTCTGGCACAGATCATGGGCCACCGGCTCAGGATACCGGTTCATGTGATGCAGGTTTTTCATGACCGCATCCGTGACCTGGGGTGAAAACCCCAATGGATTCTCATTGGATGCCAGTTTCACTGCCGACTCAATGTTGAACTCCCTTTCAAGTGCCTTTAACGGCTTGCCCGCCTCATAGGGTTTGATTGAGGCGATGGATTCACTGATTTTGAACAACATGCACAAAATTTCCTTCCAAAAAAACAAAAAACACAGATAAAATAAAAAATTGTTGCGGTCAGGCATTCACATAGTTAGGATTTGATATTTTGTCAACGATAACTCGATAATTATGAAAATTTTTGGAGAAACCTATGCCGCCTTGTGTCACCATCGGGCTTGAAAATCTGAAAAACGGGCTTACATCAGAATTCAAAAACCGTCGTCTCGGCCTGCTTGCCAACCCCGCCTCAGTGGATTTTCGATTCCGTCATGCTGTCCAGGTGATCCAGGATCTGTTCCCCGGCCGGCTGACCACACTTTTTTCTCCCCAGCATGGATTTTATGCAGAAAAACAAGACAATATGATCGAATCCCCCCATACCAGAGATCCGGAACTGGGCATCCCCATCTACAGCCTGTACAGCCACACCCGGATTCCCACGACACAGATGTTTGATAATCTGGATACGCTGATCGTGGATATTCAGGATGTGGGGACCCGTGTTTATACCTTTATCTATACCATATCCTATTGTATGGAACTGGCGGCCCGAACCGGTAAATCAGTGATCATTCTGGATCGTCCCAATCCCATCGGCGGCACACGGGTGGAAGGCAATGTTTTAAAACCGGAATGTGCGTCATTTGTGGGCCGGTTTCCCATTCCCATGCGCCACGGCATGACGGTCGGAGAAATCTGCCGATATTTCAATCAGGCATGTCAGATCGGATGCGATCTGACCGTGGTGCCCATGTCCGGATGGAAACGCAACATGTACTGGCGTGACACCGGGAGGACATGGATTCTTCCCTCGCCCAATCTGCCCACACCGTTGTCGTGCATGGTTTACCCCGGTCAGGTGATTTTTGAAGGAACCAATATCAGTGAAGGCCGCGGCACCACTTTGCCCTTTGAGTACTTCGGGGCCCCGTTCATGGACACGGCGGCCATGGCCCCGATATTAAACCGGGATGTGGCAGGCGCCTGTTTCAGACCCGTGTATTTTCAGCCGACTTCGGGCAAATGGCAGGGTCAGGTTTGCAAAGGATTTCATATCCATGTCACCGACAAAACGGTCTTTAAATCCTATGCTGCATCCCTGCTTGCGTTACAACTGATCATCAAGTGTCATCCGGATGATTTTGAATTCAAGCCGCCCCCGTATGAGTATGAATATGAGCGCCTTCCCATGGACCTGATTTTAGGAGATGCGGCCATTCGCACCGATCTGTGCGCCATGACAGACATCCGGAAAATCAAGGCCCGGTGGCTGCCGGAACTGGAGACATTCATCACCGAATCACAGGCCTGTTATCTGTATGACTAACCAATATCTTTCAATTTGAACGGGCTTTGAACAAACATAAAAAGGGCCGGTGTAACACTGGCCCTTTTCGTATACAAATACTTTGAATCGGTTCTATGTAATAACCGGTTGCTTAATTTTTTTTCAGATCGTTCAATTCTTTTTCCAGTTCAGCGATTCTTGATTTGTCATCTGCAGGGGCATCTTTACCTTCTTTGTTCTTCCAGGAATCCTTGAGTTCATCAAACCCCAGATACAGTGCAAGCCCGCCGCCCAGCAACAGTACAGGGGGAATACATCCGGCCAGAAGGTTCAAAAAATGACCAAACCATACTGCCAGTCCGACCACACCGAGAAGCACAGCAATTGCACCGCCGATCAACGTTTTCATAAATAATTCCTCCTTGTTTTTTTTCACCACCCAAAAATGGTAACACAACAAAAAAAGCTTACTTGTCAATAGATTCTGGAAAATAGCACAGACACATTGATTTATCAAGGCTATTTTGGCATGGGCGCGTGCCGGTTTTCAACTATCATATTGCCTTTAAAGGTCAGGTTTGATAATAAATAACGGGTGAACTGCACCTCAGCAAGGCCATAAAAATAAGGGAAACTCCATGCACCTTTTCCAGTTTTTCAAAACCCTGATCCCCAGGACCAGGGCCAGAATACGCTGTACCATTGATTATCTGCTGGGAGATACATTCGATTATTTTACCAATCTTTACCCGGGCAACCACAGTTGTATCACCCGAAAAATATTGAGCCGCCTGATACGAAAAGTCAATCTGGATGATCATAACCTGGAAAAAATCAATTCGTTAGACAAAACCGCCTGTATTATATATGCCAGCAAAAACAAACGGTTGTTTGATTTTCTATATTTTCACACCCGGCTCAAAGCACTGGATCTGCCCTATCCGGAACTGGGGTTTGATCTGCATTTCTTTTTTCTGCTGCCGGTGAAGCGGTTGTTCCGGATCTGGCTGTCTCATCTGGATTATTTTTTCCATCATTTTTCGTTTAAGGATTTTTACAAATCCGGATATGCGTTCCAGGAACTGTTTTCAGGAAAATCCGGATTTGTCCACCTGATTGAAGAAGATGATTTCTATAACCGGTTTATCCGTGCCACGCCTGATCCGCTGTACCATCTGATCGAATATCAAAAGCATATGAAGCGGCCGGTGATCATCATTCCGGAAGATATCATCTATGTGACCAAACCCATGCACAAAAATCCGGGCTTAGGGGAAATTCTGTTCGGGACCCATGAAAAACCCGGATGGTTGAAGCGGATGACGATCCTGCTGCGCCAACCGGAAAAGATCCGGGTGGAACTGGCCCGCCCGGTCAATCTTAAGGAATTTCTGGCCAGACCGGAAATTGAACGTCTGGATTCGGAATTTCAGACCCACCGATTGAGAAGCTTTCTGGTGGATATCCTGAACCGCCAGAGAAAAAGCATTACCGGACCGGTTCTCAAGTCCCGCCAGGAAATCACTGAAGATATCCTGACCCGCCAGTCCCTCCGGGAATTTCTGGCGGATTATGCCGCAAAAAACAACATTTCTTTGAAAAAAACCAACAAAAAAGCCGCGTCCTATATCAATGAAATTGCTGCCAATTACAACCTGCGGATCATCAACTTAGGCAACTGGATTTTGACCTGGATTTTCAAAAACATTTTTGAAGGCCTGGTGGTGGATCAGAAACAGATCAACCGGATGCGGGAGAAATACACGGAAGCGCCGTTGATTCTGGTGCCCTGCCATAAAAGCCACTTAGACTATCTGCTGCTGCCCTATGTCATGTTCAGAAACAACATGCCCTGCCCCCATATTGCGGCCGGCAAAAACTTGTCCTTCTGGCCGTTAGGGCCGCTGTTCAGGGGCGGCGGCGCATTTTTTCTCAGGCGTACCTTTAAAGGGGCGACCCTGTATACCAAAATTTTTGCCGCGTACCTGGAAAAGTTGTTATACGAAGGATTTAATATTAAAATTTTCGTCGAGGGCGGTCGGAGCCGCACCGGCAAACTGCTGACTCCCCGGCCGGGGGGTATGGGCATGATCATTAAGGCGTATCTGAACGGGGCCTGCGACAATCTGCATTTTGTGCCTATTTTTGTGGGGTATGACCGCGTTCTGGAAGAAGATGCCTATCTCAAGGAGATCGAAGGCGGCAGTAAAAGCCCGGAAACCCTGAAAGGATTGATCAACACCCGCAAATTTCTGAAAAAAAAATATGGCAAAGTCTATATCCGATTTGATGATCCCATTTCCATCAAAGACTACATTCACCAGACACAAATGGATCCTGCCCGGGCAACGGATCGGGAATTCATGGATTTTGTCAAAAAATTCAGTTATAAACTGATGTCCGCCATCAACAAACAGGCGGTGGCAACCCCCCATGGCATCATTGCCAGCGCCATTTTAAACAGTCCGAAAAACAGTTTTTCCAAAGGACAGATGATCGAACGGGCCAACACGTATCTCAACATTCTGATGAACGACAAAGTGGAGCTGTCGGAAACGTTGCTCCTGGATCTGGACAATACCTTCAACACGGTGATTCATAATTTTCTGTCCAGAAATTTCATGGAACTGGTGGATGAGGACGAAGAAGAGATTACCGACGATACCTATTTCATCGTTAAGCATAACAAACGGGCCATACTGGATTATTACAAAAATTCAGTGATCTCTTTTTTTATTCCAGCCGCTTTCACAGCCGTGGCCATTTTAGAGGTGGACCGGTTCAAGTTTGCATTGCCCGACCTGGTGCGAAGGTACCGGTTTCTGGAAAAAATCTTTCACGATGAATTTTTCAATGACACGGAGATCACCTGTGAAGAGCATATCTCCAACTGTATCAAAGGATTCATCAATGAAGGCATTCTGGTACCGGATCCCACCGACATGGACACGCTGAACCTGACATCTTTAGGATTGCGCAAACTCAAATGGTTTGCCGCATTCACGCTGCCTTTTCTGGAATCCTATAAAACCGCGCTGCTATACTTTGAAAAAGAACATAAAGCGCTTTCCCAGGATGAAAAAGAACTGGCCAAAAAAATTCATTCCCACGGGGTCCGGTTGTACAAACGCAAACAAGTGTCCCTGAAAGAATCAATGTCTTTGATCAATTACAGAAATGCGGCCCGATTTTTTTCCAGGAACAAGATTAACGGATCTGAAGACCAGATTCAGATCGATTACTTTAAACAGATCATTTCCCGGCTGATCCGGGTGATCGCTTCTTAAAGAAACGTCATGAACGCATTGATTCTGGCCGCCGGATTCGGGACCCGGCTGTTGCCCTATACCCGGACTCTGCCCAAACCGCTTTTCACTCTAAGCGGAAAACCGATTTTGCAGCACACCATCGAGCGGTTAATCCAAAACGGATGCCGACGGATTCTGATCAACACCCACCATCTGTCCCATCAGATCACCGATTTTCTGGATCATCTCAATGTTCAACCGGATGTGGATATTCAGGAAGTTTATGAGCCTTTGATTCTGGATACCGGCGGGGCTATCGCCAATGTCAGGGATGTCATGAGAACAGACAGTTTTTTTGTAATCAACAGTGATGTGGTCACTGATATCGACCTGAGTTCGGTCTGGCGGTTTCATCTGACTCATCAGGCCCTGGCCACGCTGGTGCTCCATGATCGTGCCGCGTACAACCAAGTGACCATGGATTCAGACGCCTGGATCACCGGATTTCGTACCCCCGGCCAGGGCCTGGCATTCACCGGCATCCAGGTGCTGTCTCCCAAAATCTTTGACCATCTGCCCGAAAACCGCGTTTTTTCCAGTATTGCCTGGTATGCGCAATTGTGTCCGGCCAAAAAGATCAAAGCATATGTGGCACCGAACCTGTTCTGGGAAGAGATCGGTACCGTTGATGCCTATTCACGAACGGCCCGGCTGTGGATCAGCGCCAGAGCCCTTGGATCTTCTGTGAGACACGTGGATATCCATGCGTTGTCCGGAGACGGTTCTGATCGGTCCTGGTTCCGGGCTAAATCAAATTCAAACTTGCCGTCCTTGGGCAGCGCTCCCGGATCGGTGGTGGTCTGCGACCACGGCATCTGCCTGCCGGAAACAGACCGGCGTGCCCAGGTGGATGCCTTTGTGTCCATTGGGAATCATTTGTATCAAAACGGCATCTGTGTTCCGCAAATTCTGGCTTATGATGCATTCAGCGGTGTAGTGGCGGTCCAGGATCTGGGTAACCTTCATCTGGCCGATGTGGTGGTGGCTCAGATGCCGAACCTGTCTCAAATCACCGGCCTGTATGAACAAGTCATTGATCAGTTGATTTTGTTTTCCCGAAAAGGCGCACAAGGGTTTGACCTGTCCTGGACCTGCCAGACTCCTTATTATTCCAGGACGCTGATCCTGGAAAACGAATGCCAATATTTTGTGGAACGATTTGTTCAGGGCTATCTGGGCAAACATATTGATTTTAATGCCCTGGCAGATGATTTTTATTTCATTGCTGATCAGGCATTGACCGGCGGGGAAAACGGTCTGATGCACCGGGACTGCCAGTCAAAAAATATCATGATCAAAAATGGGGCCCCGTTTTTCATCGATTTTCAAGCCGCCCGGATCGGCCCGCTGCAATATGATCTGGCTTCCCTGTTACTGGATCCCTATGTGGCTCTGCCGAAATCCGTTCAAAAAAACCTGCTGGTCTATGCCATGGACCGGCTGAACCTGATATCCCCGGACCGTCGACAGCAGTTTAGACACAACTTTGACTATTGCTCCCTGACCCGGAACCTGCAGATTCTCGGCGCGTTCGCCTATTTGAGCCGGATCAAGGGAAAATTATGGTTTGAAACCTATATTCCGACGGCAGTGGCATCTTTGACACACTGGATGCGCACCCAGGCACCTGATGCCGTCCGCCGCCTCAAAAAACTGATTCTGAGCCTGTAAGGAGCAAATTTATGGATGATATTTTTGTCATGATCAACGGACTGCCCGGGAATGTGGCGGCAACCATGGCCCGGGCCGCATTGTCCGATCCCCGGTTTCAACTCATCCCGGCATCTCTGACCGGACCTGATATCAGTGAAACATCCTTTCAAGTGGATAAAGTTTCCGTCACACTGATAAAACCCGATGAACGGGAGACGGCTGTGTCAAAGATCCGGCAGGAGTACAGCGATTTCATTGCCATTGACTACACCCACCCGTCCGCCGTCAATGCCAATGCCCGGTTTTATATCCAGCAACACATTCCTTTTGTGATGGGCACCACGGGCGGTGACAGAACCGCTTTGAAAACAGACGTGTCCAAAGGAGACATCCCGGCGGTGATCGCCCCCAACATGGCCAAACAGATCGTAGGCTTCCAGGCCATGATGGCCTTTGCCGCGGATCAGTTTCCGGGCTTGTTTGCCGGGTATTCCCTTGAAATCAAAGAAAGTCACCAGCAGGGAAAAGCCGACACATCCGGCACAGCCAAAGCCATGGTGGGATATTTCAACCGCTTGGGATTGGATTTTAAACCGGAACAGATTCAACAGATCCGTGATCCAAAAGTACAGAAAACCCAGTGGCAAATTCCGGAACAGTATCTGTCCGGTCATGGCTGGCATACTTACACTCTGACCGCTTCGGATGGAACGGCTTTGTTTGAATTCAAACACAATATCAACGGCCGCCAGGTCTATGTGGAAGGCACGTTTGATGCGGTCTTGTTCTTGAAAAAACAGATCACCAATCCCAGGGATTCAAAACGGCTGTTCACCATGATGGATGTTTTGACCCCTCAAGAGTAGTGCAGCCATGACCTTGAAAAAATCCCACAAAATTCTGCTGGTTCTATTCGGGTTGATCTACCTGATCTCACCGGTGGATTTGATTCCGGAATGTCTGGTCCCGTTTTTAGGATGGGTGGATGACGGGGTGATCCTTTATGTCATCTATTATTTGATTCGTTACAACCGGCTGCCCTGGAATCTTTTTTTCAACAAAAGCAGGAAACCGTGACCCAGTTTCTGACCGTTGACAATTCCCGGTATGAGATCTGCTGGTATCATTATGGAAAAAAGAACCGGCCTGTACTGGTGTTTCTCCATGAAGGTTTGGGCTGTGTCAAACTGTGGAAATCATTTCCCGAACGCCTGGCAGAACAGACCGCCTGTGATGCGTTTGTCTTTTCCCGCACCGGATACGGCGAATCCGACCCCGATCCGTTGCCGTGGAAACCCAATTTCATGCATAGCCAGGCGTTAAAAGCATTGCCCAACATACTTGCCGCAGCAGGCATTGACACCTACATTCTGATCGGACATTCCGACGGCGGTTCCATTGCCCTGATTCATGCGGGCTCCCGGCAGGCCGCACCCGGACTGAAAGCCGTGATCACCGAAGCGGCCCATGTGTTCTGCGAACCTGTCACCCTGGCTTCCATCCGGGCGGCAAAAACCGCTTATGTCAGTCAGGGTCTCAGGGAAAAACTGGCCCCATATCACAAGGCAAACACGGACAATGCCTTCTGGGGATGGAACAATGCCTGGCTGAACCCACGGTTTGCCCACTGGGACATCCAGAAATTTCTGCCCCGCATTCAGGTGCCGGTACTGGCCCTTCAGGGCGCGACAGACCCATATGGCACCCCGGCCCAGCTGACGGCCATCCGAAATCACATCACTCATGGCGACATCCGGCTGATCCCGGACTGCGGCCATGCCCCCCATATGGAGCAGCCGGACCTGGCCCTGGCCCAAGTGACCGATTTTATCAAGGCCCATCTGGAATAATAGGGTCCCGGCATTGACAAATCATGGGTTCTCTGGGATATAACCCCCATTTAACCGTGTTAATTAAAAAAGGAAATACAGCGTGACCGGTGTAAGTGAAATCCTGGTTCTTATCCTTCTGATATCCGGTATCCTGATTTTACCCAGGATGCTCAAACCCCAGCCCACGGAAACGCCCGGAAAAAAAATAGCCCGGTTATCCCGGCGAAAAAGAGCAGCCATCGTGGCCTCGATTCTATACCCCATCGCCACTACCCTGATTATCAAACCCTGGGAAGGGCCCTGGTTAGGCTTTGCGGTTATCGGCCTGGTACCCGTCATTCTGGGCTGGGCGGTTTACTGGATTGCGACGGCCCCGAAAAAATAAACCGGTTTCATATCAGACAAAACCGGCCCGATTCTGTATTCGTCAGAATCAGGCCGGTTATCAATGACAGATCAAACGTATCGCATCAAGCTATTTAATGGTGACTTTCACCTGAATCATTCATGGTATCCCATGCTGCCTTGGCAATGCAGTATGTCATGCCGGCGCCCAAAATGCCGACCGCATACCAGAAACCACCGAAAAACAGCAAATGGCCGATGTCCCATATCCACTCGAAAATAAATGGAAACATGTTTTTTCTCCTTTCTTAAGATTCCCGGGCCTCGGGCCGACGGTTCAGTTCCAGTTCCTGGGGGAATACCGGCAGATACCGGTATGCCACCGCAATCAGGATGATGCCGTAAGCCACCGGCAGAATGGTAGTGGCCACTTCCTGCCAGGACGGGATATACAGGGCCCAGGTATCAAAAGGCATCACCGGGACCGCCATAATCTGAAGCACCATGACCCACCGGTTGATACACACGCCGATGACCGCCAGAACAATGGCAATCAGTCTGAAGGTGGGATTTTCCCGGGTTGTTTTAGTGATCAGCAGAAGGCCAGGAATCACGCCGCAGACAATCACTTCCAACACCAGTATCCAATACCCGTAAAATCCGTTGCTGGTATAAAAATGACTGAGCTCAAACCCCAGCCCCGGGGCAGTGATCTTGGCCCAGTAAAGCGTATCAATGATTTTGGCGATCATATAGGTGAAAATCATCCAGCCGGAGATTTTGGCCAGCAGATGAACCACATTGTCCTTGACCAGTTTTTTGCCGGTCACCGCCTCGGTGACCCGGGTGACCAGCAGGGTGAAGCAGGGACCGAAAGCGGCGGCCGACCAGGTGAACAGAAAAAACGACCAGGGCCAGATCAACAACCCTTCCCGGAATGCAAACGGCCGGCCGTACATGACACCGGCCACCCCGCCCAAAGACCCCTGGTGGAAAAAGGACAAAAACGCACCGGTAGCGGCAAAAATCGCCATCACGCCATGCATGTTATGGGCCAGATGATGGAAAAAAGGCACTTTGTTAAGCTGACGGTTTTCCAGGATATTGGGAATGAACTCAATGGTCAGCACCGCAAAATAGCAGGACAGACAGAACGCCACTTCCGTGAGCATGGAATGCACATTGGCATGCCAGAAAATAAACCATCCCCGCAACGGCTGACCGATATCGATCGCCAGAATCAGCAACGCCGAGCTGTAGCAGATAAATCCGATGATCACGGCAAAGTTGATAATATTTTTCAGTTCATCAATTTTAAAAATATATTTGAGCAATCCGGTAAAAAAAGCGCCGCCTCCTACGGCGATCACTGCCAGGTCCGCCCAGATCCACAGAGCAAACCCGTAATAATCGTTCATGTTGGTCTGGTTCAACCCCTTGAACCAGCACAGCAGCATGGCATAGACGCCCCAGAGCAGGACAGCCCCCACAATGGCAATCCCCAGCATGAATTTGGGGAAGGAACACCGTTTTGCACCTTCAGGTATTAATGCAGCATCCATATTCAATTACTCCTCACATCGATTTTGGATTTTCTATTCATGGGAAGCCGACCCATAGACGTTCTTCACTTTATCCCATTCCCCATCCAGATAATGGTCTCCCAGCTTACGGACCCATTCCCGTTCAGACATGTAATATACTTTGGGATTGGTCCCGAGCCGTTCCAGCAGACGGAACACTTTGGGATTTCTGGATTTTCCCACCACATCCGGATTCAGCGGATCCGGATGTGGATCCGGTTTGACAATCTGATGAACCTTGTGAGAGGGATTGTTCAAATCACCGAAAACAATGGCCCCGGCAGGACACGCTGTAGTACAGGCGGTCTGATAATCCGCTTCCGGAATTTCATCCGATCCGCTGGCATAGGCTTTTTCCCGGGCCAGCTGATACCGGTGATAACAAAAACTGCATTTTTCCACCACCCCCCGCATCCGCGGGGACACATTGGGGCTCAGATATTTTTCCATGCCTTCGGGCCATACCGGATCCCACCAGTTAAAATACCGGGCATGATACGGGCAGGCGGCCATGCAGTACCGGCATCCAAAACACCTGGTGTAAATCTGGGAAACTATCCCGGTATCATATCCATAATCGGTAGCCGTAGCCGGACAGACCGACACGCAGGGAGAATGCCCGTGGTCTCCTTTTCCGCCGCAGTGCTGACAGGGTCTGGGCAGAAATGCCACCTCAGTATCTGGAAACGGTTTGTTATTGGTCAGTCTGTAAACCCGCATCCAGGTGATGCTGTCCTTTTTGTCGGACTCATCCTCCTTGAACGGCACATTGTTCTCAGACATGCAGGATACCGCGCAGGTACCGCACCCGGTGCATTTGTCCAGATCGATCACCATGCCGTATTTGTGTGCTTTTTTATCGTGTATCATCAGAACCTCTTTGAAAATTTGTCCACATCAGTTTAGGCCTTTGAAATTCCGGCTTTGATGCAAAAAGCGGCATCCATGCCTGAATCCGGCTCGATTTTCGGTGAAATCAATGTATTGACATTCACCCCTTTGCCTGACACATATCTGTTGTCCAGCGTGTGTCCAAGGCCTTTAACCATACCGATGACACCGGGCATAATCCCGTCATTGAAATGCACCCGCACCGGGACGGATCCCGCAGGAGTCGTCAACGTGGCAAATCCACCGTCTTTCAGATTTTTAGCGGATTGGGGATTTATTTCCACAAACATGTCCGTTCCCTTGAGAATCCGATCGGACACGATTTTGATGGCAAAGGGAGAGGGTGCCGGCACGGTGGGAGGTACCCGGAAATTGTCAATGGGGATCAGGGTGAATTCCAGAGCGCCTGCCGGTTTCACCGTCTCCGGATTTTCTGCCAGAAAACCGAAATCCGTTTTCACGGATCCCGCTGGCAGATTTTTTGAAAGCACCACATGGCCTTTCCGGACCAAAGGCCCCCAGATTCTGGCGGTCACCTGTTCCAGGCACGCATCATAACTGTTCCAGGCAAAACTTTTGGCCATGTCACCGCCCAGAGCCCTGGCTATTCCAATCACCACATCTCCGGGACTGCGGGTGTTGAACACCGGCTTTACCATGGGTTTTGAAAGTCCCACCACGGTGGCGGCCAGGCCGGCTTTTGAAGGCACGTCTTCCATACGTTCCATAAACGTGGATACCGGCAGAATCACATCCGATGCCATGGCTGTTTCATCCATGAACGAAGTCACACAGACCTTGAACGGAATTTTTTCAAATGCGGCCCGGATCCGGGACGGATCATTCAGGGCAAAACAGGGATTGGCATTGTATACCAGCAACGCCTTTACCGGCGACTCACCCGATTTATCAATCCGGGTTACCAGTTCCTGAACCGAACCTGCCAGCGGAGCGGAACCCGCACCTTTCAACGCCACGGTATCCTGCACCGGATCCGGAAAGTTCAGGTATTTTGGAAGCGGTTTGACAAACGTCCCGCCTTGTTTGTTGACATTGCCGCTCAGGCAGTTCAGCGTATGAATCGCTGCAAATTCCTTGAGATTCTGGGCCCCTTCGCCGCGCCCTTTTCCCGGCAGAGCCACAGGCATTTTTGCCTTGGCAAATGCGACGGCGGTTTTCTGGATGTCTGACGCGCTGATGCCGGTGATTCCGGCAACTTTGTCCAGGGGATATTCTTTTTGTACCATGGCAGTGAACCGCATGAATCCGCCGGAAAACCCCTGAGCAAACCCCGGATCAAACAGGTTTTCTTTGAGCAGAACCGCGCACATGCCCATGGCCAGGTCCGCTTCAGTGCCCGGGTTGATGGGAATCCATCGGTCGGCACTGGCGGCCGTATTGGAAAGCCGGGGTTCGATCTGAACCAGGGTAGATTCTCTTTGTCTTCGGGTGCCCATGGCCTGAATACATGCCACCGGAGACCCCCATCCGTCAATCAGCCCGGCACCAAAACTTAAGATAAAATCGGAGTGATCGATATCAAATCCCAGGGTATATGCATCGCCGTGCAGGGTTTTTGCCGTCCGGATCAGCCAGGATTCAAGATCCGGCATGGTCAGGTAATTGGGAGAACCGAATGCGGCCATAAAATGTTTGAACAGGCCCGGGACCGACCCCTGATCCGAACCACTGATACAGGCCAGGGTTTCCGGATTCTGATCATTGCGAAGTTCACCCAGTCTGGCCGCCACCATGGTGAAAGCGTCATCCCATGAGATGGGCACAAACCGGTTATTGACTTTTTTCATAGGTGATTTCACCCGGCTGGGATCATACAGGTATTGAAGTCCGGCAATCCCATGCAAACAGACCCCGCCGTTGTTCACCGGATAGGGGTCCAGGCCTTCAATCTTTACCGGCCGGCCGTCAATTTTTCGCACTGAAATACCACAGGCACCGGGGCACAAATGGCATACGGTGCGGTCATAAGATACTTCTCCATCAGGCGGAACCGGTGTCCAGGGCCAGTTCTGGGTCCAGATGGAAAAATCATCCGTGAGTTTGGCTCCGACAGGGGAGATGGCAATGCCTGCAACTGCGCCGATTCCCAATCCCAAGAAGCTTCGTCTGTCAACTTTCATATGTAGCATCCTCTATAAAGTTTTCAATTCTTGTGTATGGTCTATTTGTGGCACTGGAAGCAATAGCCTTTATGGCCGGTTTCCTTCTCATGACACACCGCGCAGTCATTCATTTTCATGCGGTCCCAGGGATTTTTCTTGATGCCCCAGATATTTTTTCCCCATATATCCCGGCTGTAGCCGGTAAGGCGGTTTTCCTCATAGTGCCGGGACGTCCTGGTTTCCTCGATGGGGCCGTGGCAGGATTTACAGTCCATACCTGCGGCATTGATATGGGCGGCATGGGAAAAGAAAACGCAATCCGGCTGCCGGGCATACACGTACCAGGGAACCTCCTGTTCTTTTGCCACATATTCAGCTGCAAATATGGCCTCATCTTTTGTATCGCCCATGGGCTCATCCGTGTGGCAGTCCAGACAGGATTCGGTCTTGGGAATCCCTGAAAACGTGCCGTCTTCCCGGAGATAATGGCAGGATTCGCAGTCCCCGGTTTCCTCCACATGGAGCACGTGGTCGAAATTAAAAGGTTGCTCGTGTTTGGAATAAAGCAGTTTGGGGAACAGGAGCCAGCCGGACAGGAAGCATATCAGAAATGCCACAATAAAAAAAATGACTCCCAGCCCCAGGCCTGTGTCATTTTTCGGGTCACCGGCAGTGCCTGCTGTCGCACCATCCATGGAACCGTGTTCAGTTTTGTTTTCTATTTCACTCATGAAAACCCCATCCATGTTAAAAAGTTGATGTTTACTATACCCTTTTATCCAGGCACTTGCCGGGACATATTCTTTTGCAGCCAGTGGGTCCCACTGGATACAATTGGTGTTCACGCAGCACAATTCGCGTTAATCTATAGTAATATCTGAAATTCTTGTCAAGATAAAATGAGGCGGGAAACAGGAAGGACAAACTGGTTTCGGATGGGTATCATACAAAGGTGTGATCCCCATCCGAAACCGGTTCTTGAACACAAACGATCAGGCGTAGCTGTGAAGTCCGGACAACAGAAAATTGACCCCGAAATAGGTGAATAACACTGCCACGAAACCGGTGATGGACACCAGCGCCAGATTGCGGCCATGCCAGCCCCGCATCAGCCGCAGATGAAGAAAAATGGCATACACGAACCAGGTGATCAAAGACCAGGTTTCTTTGGGGTCCCAGGACCAGTATTTGCCCCAGGCGGAGTTGGCCCAGACGGCTCCTGTGATGATGCCGATGGTCAAAAAAAGAAACCCGAACACCACCATCTGGTAGGTGAGTTCATCAATGACCTCTCCATCCGGCAATCGTGAAAAAATAGAATTTTGATCCGGTTGCCCGGGTTTCACGTAATAGGTAAGGCTGAGTCCGAAAGCCAGGGCAAAGCCGGCATACCCCAGAAAACAGGTCACCACATGGGCAATGAGCCAGTTGCTTTTCAACGCCGGGATCAGCGGATTGATCTTGGCGCTCATGCTCGGGTCAAACGAGGCATAGGCAATGGCCAGAAAAATCAAGGGCGATACAAACACCCCGAACCCCTGTTCCTTGTATTTGATCTCCACATACAGATACAATGCGGTCATGGTCCAGGAAAAAAAGATCAGGGATTCATACATGTTTGAAAACGGGGCTCGGCCGAACCCCATCTGGTAAGATTCCATCCACCTTAGTCCGATCCCGACCGTATTCAGAACCAGTCCAAGTACCAGCACATAAAAGCCGGCGGTCCCAAGCAGTTTTTTCTTAAAAGCAAACGCCCCGATATAACACACCATTGCCAGGCCGTACAAAAAAGTAGTCGAAGACAACGCAAACGCACTGTTCATTTTTATTCACCCTTGTTTAATTGATTTTCCAGGCGGGTCGCCATTTGTTTGAGTTTCAGTGTCATGCTCCGGCTGTTGCGGCTGGATTTGCCGGACAAAATCACCCGGCTCTGTCCGGCACCCCGGGGTGCCAGTGTGAGAAGAAACGATTGATGGGACATGAAAAAAGTGACCCAGCATCCCAGGATCATCAAAATAAACCCGGCATATACATACCATACGCCCGGATCTTTGGTGACCTGAAGCCCGGTATAATACCGTTTCTCAAAATCGGTCACAACAAAAGCGAACCGGCCCTTTCGCATCTTGTCAAACGTGGGGAACTGTATGGGCATCCCGATCTGAAAACCGGTTTCCCCGGTCAGGGTCACCAGTCCGAAAAAGGTTTCTCCCAGATCATGGTTTTGGAACTCAAAATGGGGAAGAAACCCCTGAAGCGTGAACTGTCCTGCCCCGTCCGGCAAATCAATGGTTTCACCGATCCGGATGTCGCGAATGATTTCAGCGCCACTTTGATTGTCAACCATCTGCATCGTCACCGTGTCGGGTGCGGCCGTGCCGTAAGAAGATTGAAAAATGTTGATCCCTTTGTATCGCAGCGGATGATTGACCCGGATATCGGTGGTCAGGCTTTCTTTTCCGTCTTCAATGATCGTGAGATTTGACCGGAATTCTTCCGGCGCTCCGTTCTCGTAAAATGACACGTCAAATTCATTGCACCGGATGATGAAATCCAGTGTCATGGGTTCCCTGGTTTTGCTCTCAAACACCCGGCCGGTCTGGGTTCCCTCATCGATTCTGACATTGGCTTTGAATCCGAAAACCGCACCGATCAAGGCACCGGCCAGAAGAAGCAGCACACTGGCATGCACCACAAACACCCCTAACCGGGTCCATCGCCCTTTTTCTGCATAAAGATAAGTGGTCTGGCCATCGGTTTGCCGGGTGACCGGTCCCGCCTGTTTGGCAAGCCAGGCTTCGCAGGGTTCAAGCAACTGCTTGACCGATGATGTCTTGTCAATGGTCTGACTGGATTTTGATTTCAAATACCGGTTGACATTGAAACGGACCCGGCCCGGAAAAATGGTTTTCCATAACAGGGACAGTCGTTCCACGGAACAGACCGTGATGTTGATGCACAAAACCAGCAGCAGCAGCAGAAACCACCAGGCATGATACATGTCATCGATGTCAAACACCTGAATCAGGTTATAGATCCCTTGTCCGTAAAGATTCACATACTGCTGGGGGGATCCGTTCTGAAGCACCACCGTCCCGATAATTGAGGTTACTGCCAGCAGAACCAGAATATACACGGTCAGTTTGACGGAACAAAAAAACACCCAGATCTGGCGGGAAATACCGTCTTTATTTTTCAATTCATACCTCCATGGTAACAACCGGTGCCAAAAGATCCTTTTCCCGGACCAGCCGTGCAAGAGTTTATCCTGGAGAACACCCCTCGGTCATAATCATTGGTGTTGATCATGATCATCTGTTTCACAGACCGGTCGGTTATAGCAGAATGTCTCGGTCTGGGCAAAATCTTTTCACAAACATGATTAATTTGTAATGTTCCGGATCCCCTGGGAAATGCCGGTGAATCTGTGAACGAATAAAATCGGGTGCTACCGGTAAAGAACGGGTGCGGATCCGTGAAGCCCGGGTATTTACAGGCAAACACCCGGGCCAGATACGCGGCAAAATTGCAATCCAGATGAAAAATCGCTTCCCGGGCATGCAGCCGGTTCAGAATATCACTGTTTTCTGGATGCGTCTTCAACATACTGGTGAATGCGTAAAAAAGGCACATACATCGCATCATTGGTCAGGATGTGCTCAATCAGCCAGTCCCGGAGGGAAACGATGGCTTCCAGACTCAGATTGTTGACATCTTCTGTAATTTCCCGGCGCAGGCTGAGGGCATTCCGGATGAATCGGCGATGGTATCTGGCGTGTATATCCCGGTCCGGATATTCCCGCTGTCTGAGCATTCTCTCTTCTTCTGTAAAATACAGTTTACTATAATCGTTGATGTCCGTAATAATATTGGCAATGGCTTTGGATTCCGCTTTTTTCTGTTTCAAATCAATGAGTTCATTAAAAAGGTCGAACATTTTTTTCTGGTGGGCGTCGATCTCTGCCACATCCACACTGAATTCGGACTCCCATTCAACCTTAAGATCGTCTTGTATCATCTGTCTCTCCTTGGTATATCATTCAATTGTGTCAAGCAGTCGGATATGGATATTGTCAAATCCGCCATTGGACATGATCAGCACCAGATCGTGGGGGATCAGCCGGGAAGGCAGAAACGACAGCAGCCCGTTTGTGTCGGAAAAATGATGGGCTTCCACCCCGAGCTTATTGATATCCGACACCAGCTTTTCAGGGGAAAACCGTTCATTTTCAGGTATATTTTTTTTCACGGCCGGATTGCAGATACACACCATATCCGCTTCGGCAAATGCGGCAGGATACGTGTCCTGGAAAAACCGGCGCATGGAGGTGTTGGTACGGGGTTCAAACACGGCAATCACCCGGCCCGGATGGTAAAACGGTTTCACTGCCCGGATAGTGGCTGCCACCGCAGACGGATGATGGGCAAAATCGTCCATGACCGTGATACCGTTTTTACCCCCCCGGACATCCTGACGGCGCCGGATACCGGAAAACGATGCCATGGCCTGTTTCACCGTGGCCGGGCTGATTCCCACCGAATGCGCCGCCGCCGCACAGGCCAGAAAATTCATCAGATTGTGATGCCCGGGCAACCGGGTTTCAATTTCATAACCTGAATCAGGGCCCTGGATTTGAGCCCGGGTCAAATGGTCCGCCTGAACCATATCCGCATATCTCCAGTCACCGCCAGATCCGTAAAAAACAGGGTTTATGTTTTGATCTGCCAGGATATCCATGAGATGGGGACTGTCTTTGCAGGCAATCAGAACACTGGTATCCGCCACTTTTGACACCAGTTGGGCAAACACCGACTTGACATGATCCAGATCCTTAAAAATATCGGCATGGTCGAATTCCACACCGGTCATGATCGTGATAAACGGATCATAGTGCATGAATTTGGGACCTTTGTCAAAAAAGGCGGTATCATATTCATCCCCTTCAATGACCATGAATTCCCCGTTGCCGATCCGGAACCCGGACTGGTAGTCCTTTAAAATCCCGCCGATCATGAACCCGGGGTCCAGCCCCGCCACGGTCAGTATATGAGCCATGACCGCCGCGGTCGTGGTTTTGCCATGGGTCCCGGTGATCAGAATGATCTTTTTATCAGCGGCGATAAACCGGTTCACAGCCTGGGGCATGGACAGATAGGGAATCTGCCTGTGAAGGACCGCGGCAGCTTCAGGATTGTCACGGGTCACGGCATTGCCGATGATCACCAGATCCGGAGAATGATCCAGATTGACCGGATCAAACCGGTCAAATAACCGAATTTTACTGGCTGCCAGAAAATCGCTCATGGGGGGGTAAACCTGCTGATCCGAGCCGGTCACTTCATACCCCATCTGCTTGAGCATGCAGGCCAGAGTTCCCATGCCGGTACCACAGGCAGCAATCAGATGTATGCTGCGAATGTTGGTCATGGACTAAATTTCCGCCATCACGGCTTTGGCCGCGGCAATGGTGTCATCAATGTCTTTTTTTGTATGGGCCAGAGAAACAAAACAGGCCTCAAACTGAGACGGTGCCAGATAAATGCCTTTTGTCAGCATGCCTCGATAAAATGCGGCAAACCGGTCCAGATCACTGGTTTTAGCATCTTGAAAATCAACCACAGGCCGGTCGGTAAAAAAGAACCCGGCCATGGACCCCACATGCCCGGACTGAAAAGGAATACCCGCTTCATCCGCTACCGCCTTGAACCCGTTCATCAACTCGCTTGTCCGGGCCTCAAGGGTTTCATACACCCCGTCTTTCTGCAAAGCGGTCAACGTGGCAATGCCGGCCGCCATGGCCAGGGGATTACCCGACAGGGTACCGGCCTGATACACCGGCCCTGTGGGCGCAATCTGGGACATGATCTCTTTTTTTCCGCCATAGGCCCCCACAGGCAGGCCGCCTCCGATAATTTTACCGAAACAGGTCAGGTCCGGTGTGATGTTGAACAACCCCTGGGCAGAATTTTTGGCCACCCGGAACCCGGTCATGACCTCATCAAAAATCAGCACTGCCCCGTATTTTTGTGTTTCTTTTCGCAGGGTTTCAAGAAACCCCTCTCGAGGAGGCACCATGCCCATGTTGCCGGCCACCGGTTCCAGGATCACCCCGGCCACCTGGTCCCCCTGCTGGGCCATCACCTGTTTGAACCCTTCGATATCGTTGTATGGCAGAGACAAGGTGTTCTGTGTCACTGTCTGCGGGACTCCGGGGCTGCCGGGAATGTTCAGGGTCGCCACACCAGACCCGGCTGCCACCAGCAGGGTATCGGCATGACCATGATAGCATCCGTCAAATTTGATGATAATATCACGTCCGATAAACCCTCTGGCCAGGCGGACGGCGCTCATGGTGGCCTCGGTGCCGGAATTGACCATACGCACCATTTCCACGGACGGCACCGTCTGGGTCACCAGTTCCGCCAATTGGGTTTCCAGATGGATCGGGGCACCGAAACTGGTGCCGGTCTCAAGGGCCTGCATCAGGGCCTGAATCACTTCCGGCGGCCGATGTCCCAACACCAGGGGCCCCCAGGACATGACATAATCAATATAGCCATTTCCGTCCACATCAAAAAGCCGGCTTTTGTCACCGCGTTCAATGAATACCGGCTGCCCGCCCACGGAATTGCATGCCCGTACCGGAGAATTGACACCTCCGGGAATCAATTGTTTTGCCTTGTTGAACAAATCAAGGGATTTGCTGTGTTGCATTATGATGTCTCCCAATATGTTTTAATGGTGCTATTCAAAACGGCTTGATATTTATGCATAATAAACTTTTATGCATAAATAATAAGTATAACAAACCTTTTTTTAAAGGGTCAACCGGTTTGTTTCCATTCTCATTTAAAAAAAACCGTTGACAGACCTATTTCCGGCTGATATTTTCCTGCTGTTAAATTTCAGCCGGGCCGTTAGCTCAATTGGCAGAGCAACTGACTCTTAATCAGTAGGTTGAAGGTTCGATTCCTTCACGGCCCACCACCATCAAGCATCTATGATCTCAAACCCCGCCGGCTCGATTCTTGACTGCCCACATTCCGGACATTTTTTTAGATTTTTTTTAAGGGGTTTTCGATCCTTGAGCTCGAAACCACCACTCAGGTAACGACCAGGTGTTCTTTTAATGAATTGGCTTTGGTTTAATAAAAATGAAATCCGATGTTGTTCCCTGTGACCGGTAAAAAGTCAGGGTTTCTTCAATCCCTGAATAATGACTTTAAATGCCGTGGTGAGCGTTGATTTGACAAAATCCTTATGATCGTCCAGCTTTTTTTTGGAATCCACCCAGAGCACCACTCCGGCGTAGGACCCCCACAACACATCTGCCAAGGCCACCGGGTGTTCATCAATAAAAATCCCTTTGTCAATACCTTCCTTGATCACCTGAATGATCGCGCCATGGGCCCGGGCCGAATTTTTTTTGAGGTGCTGCATCATCTCGTCGGACAGATTGTGAAGGGTTTCACCCGACTGCAGGTGAAACAGATTGATCAGTATGCTGGCATCATAGCCATACACATCGATGAAAACATCTCGGAACCGTTCCATCTTGTCTTCCACACAGATATCCAGATTGACCACCTCCTGAATCTGGGTGGTCAGGTATTTGAGGATATCAATAGAAAGTGATGTGTGCAGTTCCTCCTTGTTCTTGAAATACAGATACAAGGTGCCGGGGCTTAACTCCGCTTCAGTGGCAATCTCTTCCATGGTCGCGCTGTTAAAGCCCTTGACGGAAAAAATTTTACGTGCGGCATGAATAATATCCCGGCGCCGGCGTTGTTTTTCTCTTTGTTTTCTCTCGTGTATGCCCATGTTTACCCCATATGATATGAAGCAGATTCATTCTTTGGTCAATAAAACTTATTCTTATAGAATTTCCATGAATTTCGCAAGGATAAAAATGAAAATACCAAAACCTGATCAATTTTTTAATTTTATTCGCTTTTTTCTTTTTTTGTGCTTTTTTGTTCCCATGTGATGTTTTTTTGTCTATGATATTCAGGATAAAACCGGATGATTGATCAACTTGGGGGAGATTTAAGATTATGCCGAAAACAACATACTGGGCAGATGCATATGTACAAAAAGCGGGCAGCGCAGCCGATGCACTGCAACACCTGAGGCCGGGAAATCGGGTCTTTATCGGATCTTCCTGTGGGGAGCCCCAGCACCTGGTCAATGAATTATCCAAAGTCTCGGAACGATTCACCGACCTTGAAATCGTCCGGTTGCTGAGTGTTGACAGCGGTCCCTTGACGCTGATTGCCAACCGGTCTCATTCCCAGCAACTCAATATCCGTTCTTTTTATCTGGGGTCTGCCTCTCCCACCAAAATACAGAAAAACCAGCGGTTCATCACCCCCATTAACCTGTCCCAGATCCCCCACCTGTTCAAGTCCCGGCTCATGCCCTTGAATGTGGCCCTGATCCAGGCATCTCCGCCCGATGATTTCGGGTGGATGAGTTTAGGCGTATCCGTGGATATCAACATGGCTGCCTGTGAATCTGCGGATCTGGTAATCTGCCAGGTGAACCCTAACATGCCCCGGGTCCTGGGCCGCAGTTTCATCCATGTCAATGATGTGGATTTCATTGTGGAACATGAAGAGGAACTGCTTACCATTCAGCCGCTTCCGGAAATGGAAACCGCCAATATCATTGCCAAACACATTTCCCGGCTGATCACGGACGGGTCGACCATCCAGACCAGTTTAGGGGTCACCAATGACGCCACCATGGTCTGTCTGGCGGAAAAAAACGATCTGGGCGTGCATTCCCAGTATCTGTCCGAACCCATGATGCGTTTGTTTTCCATGGGGGTGATCACCAACAAGAAAAAAGGGTTCAACAACGGCAAACTGGTGGCCGGCAGTGCCGTCGGCTCTTTTATGCTGTATGAATTCATTGATGACAACCCGTCCATTGAATTTCATCCCTCAGATTACATCAACAACCCCACCATCATCGGACGTCATAATCAGATGGTGACATTGAACACCGCCATGGCCATTGATCTCACCGGCCAGGTGGCGGCCGATGCCCTGCCTTTGAACAACTACACCGGCATCAACGGGCTTTTGGATTTCACCCGGGGGGCCGCCATGTCTCCCAATGGAAAGTCCATCCTGATTCTGACCTCCACAACGGACAATGACAAAACCAGCCGGATTGTTCCCCATATGTCGGACACCGCCGTGGTCGTTCCCCGGGGCGACGTCCAGTTTGTGGCCACAGAATACGGGGTAGTGAATCTGTTTGGCAAAACCCTTCAGGAACGGGCCATGGCGCTCATCAGTATTGCGCATCCCGACTTCAGGGATGAGCTGTTTTCCCAGGCCAAGGAACTGAACCTCATCGACAAGGGACGTCAGTTCAAACAGGCCATCAAAGGGGTGTATCCCCTCAAATATGAAGAAACCATTCAGATCAAAGGCACGTCCATCAATTTCCGGCCGGCCAGAACCGTTGATGAACGGAGCATTCAGGAACATTATTACAATATGAACCGGGGAGACATCATTTCCCGTTTTTTTCATGAAAAGAAAAGTTTTGTTCACCCCCAGATTGAAACCACCTATGAAATCGATTACATCAATGACCTGACCATTGTGGCCACCATCGGAGAGCTGGGATTTGAAACAATCATTGCTGTGGGAGAGTACTTCAGAAATCCCATTGTCAATATGGCGGAAATCGCGTTTTCCGTTACCCATAAATACCAGGGTATGGGCATTGCTAAAATACTCCAGAAAAAACTGGCAGTGGCAGCCAGAGACAACGGGATCAAAGGCCTGATTGCCTATACTTCCCCCCAGAATAAAGGGATGATCCGGCTGTTCAACCATCTGCCGTATAAAATCCATACGGAAAAAGATGAAGATATGATCATTCTCAACTGCCTGTTTTCAGAACCAGACCCCAAAGATAAAAAAAACCACAGGTCCCCTGCCTGACATCTCATGATGTCAGGCAGGGGACCAAAGCAACGCCGCTTTGGAATTTATCGCCGTTTCAGCAGGGCCACGGATTCGATATGATAGGTGTGGGGGAACATGTCCACCGGCTGAACCTCCATCACCTCATACCCGGAAGCGAGCATTTCAAGGTCCCGGGCCAGGGTGGCGGGGTTGCACGAGACATAGACAATGGTGTCTGATCCCAGGCCCAGTACCCTGGCAACCACATCCTTGTGCATGCCTACCCGGGGAGGATCGATCACGATCACATCCGGGATTTCACCCAAATTCGGGAGCACTTCCCTAATATCTCCGGCCAGAAAACGGCAATTGTCAATCTTGTTCATGGCCGCGTTTTTCCGGGCATCGGCCACGGCCGTATCAATGATCTCGATCCCGGTGATCTGTGCGGCCTGATCCGACAGCCAGATGGGGATGGTACCGGTGCCGGAATACAGATCCAGCATGGTTTCTTTTCCTGTGAGACCGCCGTACCGGGCAATCACGTCATACAGTTTCTCACACGCCCTGGTGTTGGTTTGAAAAAAGGAGTTGGCAGAGATCTCAAATTCAAACCGTCCCAGGCGTTCGGTAATCACGTCACTGCCGTGAAGCAGGATTTCCTCTTTTCCCAGGCTGACCCCGGATTTGGCATCTGTGATGTTGTTGACGATGGATGCCAGATTGTCAAAGGTTTGGGCCAGTGATTCCGCCAGCTGCATGACCACGGACAGATTCTTGTCCCGGGTGACGATGTTCACCATCCACTGGTCAAAGGCTACAGAATGGCGCAGCATCACATATCGCCAGAATCCGGTATGATGGCGCAGATGATAGGCCGGCAGATCTGATGATCGGATAAACTGTCGAACGTGGTCCAAAATGGCATTGCCCTGTTCCGGCATGATGTCACAGTGATGAATGTCGATCACCTGGTCAAAGGTGCCCGGCACATGCAGCCCGATGCCCAGATCCTTGGAAATGGTTTCATCCGCCAGCTCTTCGGGCATGAGCCACCGTCTGGCAGAACAGGAAAACTCCATTTTGTTCCGGTATTCAAACACCGGATCCGATGGGATCACATCCAGAACCGGCACATGGGCCAGACCGCCGATGTGCGCCAGAGATTGAACCACATGCTGTTTTTTATAGTCCAGCTGTGTTTCATAGGGGATGGACTGCCATTTGCATCCTCCGCAAAAATCTGCATACCGGCACCGGGGGGTCTGACGCAAAGACGAGGGGGAAAGTATTTGAATGAGCCTGGCTTCTGCCCAGCTTTTTTTCTTTTTGGAAATTTTTACTTGAACACGGTCCCCGGGCACGCACCGGTCCACAAACACGGGAAATCCGTCCGGTTTTGCCAGCCCTTTTCCACCATATGCCAGATCGATAATCTCAAGTTCACACACGCGGCGTTTCTTAATGCTCATGGATGTTTTCCATTTCTTTGGTTCAAAATTAAAATCTTGTGATTATATCGACTCCATGGCATAAAAACAAGATGCAGATCGTTCAGACACAGTTTACGGTGGATCAGCTTATCCTGAAAGGAGAGCTGTTTTTACCGGACACGCCCCACCCCCCTGTTGTGGTGGGATCCCACGGGTTGGAAGGCAATCGGTTTTCCGCCAAACAGCAGGTGCTGTCCCGGTTGCTGCCGGAAAACGGCATGGCTTTTTTTCGATTTGATCACCGGGGGTGCGGGGACAGCCAGGGCGATTTTATTTGGGAGACCTCCCTTGAGAAACGTACCCGGGATTTTCTGGCGGCCGCGGCCCATGTGCGTGATCTGAACAAAACCGGACCTCAGCTGGGAGTATTTGGTTCCTCCATGGGCGGTGCCACCTGCATCAATGCCTGGCAGACTCTGGAGAACACTTTTGGCCGGCTGAGCGGGGGTGTGCTGTGTGCGGCCCCCCTGAAAAGCCGGACCATTCACAATATTCCCACCCGGGCCACTGCAACAAGACCGGCCCTGCCCATGGCATTTTTCAAAAAAAACCTGCTGTTTGATCTGACAGACAAAGCCGTGGCACTCCACCATGTGCTTATTTTCCACGGAGATGCAGACCGGATCGTACCCGTGGAGAACGCCCGTAACCTGCTGGAAACCATGCAGCCTCCCAAACACGGCATCATCCAGAAACACGGGGATCACCCCATGTCATCGCCCCGGGATCAGGTGGAATTTGAAACAAAAGCCCTGGCCTGGTTTACCCAGATATTTCACCGATCAGATGCCGTCTGAGCAGTTCCAGGGCCATGGCGGCAAATATTTTCTTGTTTTTTTCCCGGTCATCAAATTTGAATTCAAATTTTTTTGCCAAAGTCAGACCGCCGGGTCCGGCCAGCCCGATGCACACTGTACCCACCTCTTTCAGTGTCGGTCCCCCGCCGGGTCCGGCAATACCGGTGGTGGAAATGGCCCAGTCCGATCCCGCCACCTGTCTTGCCCCGGCAGCCATCTCCAGGGCCGTGTTTTCATGCACGGCCCCGCAGGCATCAAGGGTTTGGGGATTGACCCCCAGCACCTTGATTTTAGCGAAATTCGCATAGGTGACCGCAGACAGTAAAAAATAATCCGAACTGCCCGGCACCTGGGTGATCAAATGGGCAATCAGTCCGCCCGTGCAGGATTCCGCCACAGCCAGAGTCTGGCCTTTTTGGGCCAGGCATTGCCCCACTTCCGCTTCCAGAGACAGGCCGGTCGTAGACACCACTTTACTGCCCAGCTGCCGGGCCACCCATTGTCCGGCCCGGGCCAGGGCTGTTTCCGCTTCTTTGCCGGCGTCATCCCCATCACGGACCAGCTTGACTTCAATCACGGGAAAACTGGCTCTGAATCCCAGACGAATTCCGGGAAACAGGTCTTCAAATCCGGTAAGCCGTGTGCCCACCCGGGATTCATGAAGCCCGAACACGGTGAACCGCCGGATAAGCAGCCGGGTCTGTTTTCCTTGAATGGCTTGAATGCGGGGAACCACACACGCATCCATCATCTGTTTCATTTCCGACGGCACCCCGGGCATGCAGAAGAACCAGCACTGGTTGAGCTGAAATGCAAATCCCGGTGCGGTGCCATGGGTATTTTCCAGTACCTGGGCTGAATTCGGCAACCAGGCCTGTTTTTCATTGTCCGGGGTCAATTCAAATCCCCGGCGGTCAAAATAGGTTTTCATGGATGCCAGGGCCGTGGGGTTCAAGGTCAAAGACGCTTCCAACGCCTTTGCACAGGCCTGGGCTGTGATGTCATCCCGGGTGGGCCCCAGCCCGCCCGTGACCAGGCAGATCGTTGCCCGCCGGGAAATGGCCTGCACTGTTTCGCAGACCGCGTCCACATCATCGCCTTTGACCGTGATCTGGGACACCCGGATGCCCATCTGTTTGAGCCGGTCACATAAAAACGCACTGTTGGTGTCCACCAGATCTCCCAGCAGCACCTCATCTCCGGTGGAAAGAATTTCAGCTGTCATTGTTTCATCCTTGACTTGATAGACTTAGATCCGGCCCGGTCTGACTGCCAGTCCGGATTGAAAAACATGGCATGGTTGGCGGAAAAAAAGGCCGGATTCTTTCGAAACCCGGATCCGATGGCCAACTGTTTCTTAAACGTTTTATCCAGAAACTGCTTCACCTGTTTTCTGTCCCATCCGGCTGGATGGATAAAATTCAGGTATAACGACAGATCTCCCTGGTAAAACTCCCTGGTTTCAAGATCCTTGGCTTCTTCGCTGAACCGGGGCAGATTGAACACCGCCAGGTTCAGATAGTCAATATATTGCGCATGGGCTTGGGTGAATGCCAGGGTAGTGTGCGCGGAAGACCGATCTTCAAACTGAGTGCCGAACAGCAGATACACATAGGTGAAAATGCCGGCCTGGTGCAGATTTTCCAGAATCCGGGACACCAGATCCAGGCGGGTGCCTTTGTTCATCCGGTCCAAAACAGCCTGATCTCCGGACTCCAGACCCAGCTTGAGCATCAGGCATCCGCTGCGTTTGAGCTGATGACAGAACGTTGGATCCGCCAGGTCTTTTTCAAACCGGACAAACCCGTACCAGGTGAACGGCACCTTGGGGCCGGCATGGGCCAGGGCCCGCAAAAATGCCGGGGTCATGGCATCATCGATAAAATGCATGGTATCCGGCTGAAACTGATGTGCCAACGCCAGTGTGTCCGCCAGCACCCGGGAGGCCCGCTGGGTGCTGTAGGCATGGGTTTCCGCTTTTTCAAGACAGAACCGGCATTTGCGCCAGTAGCATCCGATGGTGGTTCTGAAAGGCAGTACCCGGGCCGGCGATATATATTCGGCCTTGTCGGCAAACTCAAAATCCGGCACATAATGACGCTTTGTGGTACCGGGTTTTCCTAAAAGATTCAGCAGCGGGATCTCCCCTTCTCCGGCAATCATATGATCGATGAGTCCGGAAAACGGATGGTTGAAATCCGGCCGGCTCATCCAGGAAGACACCAGGCCGCCGCCCATGACGATTTTTTTGTCCGGAAAATTCCTCCGGACCCACCCGGCCAGCGCAAAGCTGACCAGTGCCTGGTTCAGGTAACACAAAGAGATCCCCACCCAGGGCGAGTCCCATTGGGATACCACGGGTTTGAGTTGGTCTTCAAAAAAGGAAAAAAACGGGTTAAACCGGCAGGTGTCCGCACTTTTGAGCAGATCCCGGCTGCGCAACGGGGTCAGGTAACGGTCAGTGTAATCACTCAACGTCACCTTGAACCGGGTGATATCCACGGCAAGAGACAGCAGTTTATTCAAATCATACACCCGCTGGTGGTACCGGTCTTCATTGGTGTAAAGCCCCGGATTCTGGAGATCCGCCAGAATCGCATCCCGGTTTTTCAGGGCCCGGGCCGACCAGGAATCGGTTGCCGTCAAATTTTGCTGGATCAGGTAATGAAGCCCCTGAATATTGGCATCTGACACGCAGCACTCAATATTGTTTTCCTGAAGCGTTGCAGCCAGATACGCCACACCGGCCGGAGGTTCACAGGGCTTGGCCACCGGGGGAAACAATAATAACATCAGCGCGGGTCCTCAATTTAAGTTACAATGATATTGCGTTATATCGGGCCTGCTTGTACCATATTTTGATCAAAATCCCCAATTAAAAAATCCTAGGCGGTTTTTTGTTTCTATAAATAGAAACATTTGCCTTGACAACCTAACACAAATCATTTAATTTTTCCGTCATTTGACACATTTTAAAACAGGACGGCTTCGCAATGATTTTATCCAGATTTCCAGACAAACGCCGGTTCAAGGATCTGGCCAAAACCCACAATGTCGTTCCCGTGTGTATCCGGATTTTAGCCGACACCCACACACCGGTCTCAGTGCTTGATAAATGCCGTGCGCCGGGAACCCAATGTTTTCTGCTGGAAAGTGTGGAAGGGGGAGAACGGTGGGCCAGATACAGCTTTTTAGGTATCCGGCCCCACGGCAGTGTGCAGGTATTTTCCGATCATGTCACGCACATCACCGGTGCCGGCACTTCAGAAGAAAACTGCCAATCCTTTGGCCACAACAATGATCCTTTGGCCGTGATCCGGAAAATCATACAGGGATATGATCCAGCCCCCATGCCGGAACTTCCCCGTTTCTGGACCGGCCTTACCGGATATGTCACCTATGAAATGGTGTCTTTTTTTGAAAATATCCCCGTGTCCCTGCCTGAGTCCGACCCATACGCCCATTTTATCATTCCGGATCAGATGATTATTTTTGACAATGTCCAGCAGACCATGACCTGTCTGGGCATCTGTTATCTGGATGAAAAAACCGATGCCGATGCGGCGTATGATAAGGCATATCAAGACCTGGTACACCTGCTTGACACGGTAAGGGCTCCGGCATCACCCCCTGTGGACATCAGTTGTCCCCCGGTAGATCTTAAGCCCCTGGTGCCGGCTTCCCAATATATGGATGGCGTGAATACCATCAAACATCATATCCGGGAAGGAGACATTTTTCAGGCCGTGTTTTCCCAGCCGTTCTCCTGCACCACCGATCTGGACCCGATCCGGTTCTACCGGGCCCAGCGGTATATCAACCCCTCCCCGTACATGTTTTTCATGAATTTCGGCGACCGGGTCATTGCCGGATCATCGCCTGAAACCATGGTACGCCTGGAAAACGGGGTGGCCACCCTCAGACCCATTGCCGGCACCCGGCCCCGGGGAGAGACCCGCCAGCAGGATCAGACCCTGGCAGACGAACTGCTCAAAGATGAAAAAGAAAAAGCCGAACACGTGATGCTCATTGATCTGGGGCGCAACGATCTGGGACGCGTAGCCAAGGCCGGAACGGTCCAGGTGACCGATACCATGGTCATCGAACGGTATTCCCATGTCATGCACCTGGTATCCAACATCACCTGTGACCTGGATTCTTCTTACGATGCCCTGGACCTGTTCCGGGCAGCATTTCCGGCCGGTACCCTTACAGGGGCGCCCAAAATCAGGGCCATGGAGATTATTTCAACCCTTGAAAATCGCCCCCGCCACATTTATGGAGGGGCTGCCGGATATATTTCCTTTACCGGCAATATGGACTTTGCCATCACCATCCGGACCGCTGTCATGGAAAACCAGACCCTGACCGTCCAGGCAGGCGCCGGTATTGTGTATGATTCCGATCCTGACACCGAACTGAAAGAATGCATAAACAAGGCAAAAAGCGTGGAATCCGCTCTGAAGCTGGCGCTTTCCCATACGGATCTATCCATCTTACCCCGGGAGACTCCCCATGAACGTGGTCATCATAGATAATTACGATTCCTTTACCTTTAACCTGGTCCACTATCTGCTGCACACCGGTGTTTCTGTGACAGTGTTCAGAAACGATAAAATAAGTGTCCGGGAAATCCAAGACAAAGCGCCTGGCGCCATTGTCATATCTCCGGGTCCGGGCCGGCCGGAAGACGCAGGCATCTCTGTGGATGTGGTAAAAAAACTGTCCGGAACCATTCCCATTCTGGGCGTGTGCCTGGGGCATCAGGTCATTGCCCAGGCATTCGGCGGCACCATTGTCCATGCAAAAAAGATCATGCATGGTAAAACCTCCATGGTCACGGCAGATGGCGAACATGTCTTTGCCGGGCTTGTCCGTCCTTTTTCCGTGATGCGCTATCATTCCCTGGCAGTTCAAGAATCGGATCTGCCGGCATGCCTGGTAGTCACTGCCCGGGCAGATGATGGTGAAATCATGGGGCTGCGCCACACAGACCACCAGACCCAGGGGGTCCAGTTTCACCCGGAATCCTTCATGACCACTGTGGGAAAAAGACTGATTCGCAATTTCATCAAAGGAGCGTCCCAATGACTTTCACCCAATACCTGAACCAGGTTATCCGCGGTCAGGACCTGACCCAGGACCAGTCTGCTGAAATGATTACCCATATTTTTTCCGGCAGCATCAGTCCGGCCCAGACCGGTGCGTTTATGGCGGCGTTGGCCTCCAAAGGAGAATGTTTTGAAGAGCTGGCCGGCGGCGCACTTGCCATGCGCCGCAAAGCGCTGCGGGTCCAGACCTTGGATCCAACCGTTATTGATATTGTGGGCACCGGCGGCGACGGCACCGGTACATTCAATGTGTCCACCACGGCGTCGTTTGTGGTGGCCGGCGCAGGCATCACGGTTGCAAAACACGGCAACCGGAGTGTGTCCAGCAAATGCGGATCCGCCGATGTGCTCGAGGCGCTTGGGGTCAATCTGGCAGCTGACCCTGAGATCATTGAAGAGGCCATCAATGAAATCGGCATTGGATTTATGTTCGCCCCCCTGTATCACGGCAGCATGAAACATGCCATGACAGCCAGAAAGGAATGCGGCATCCGCAGCATTTTCAATATGCTGGGCCCATTGACCAATCCAGCGGCTGCGTCCTGTCAGGTGGTGGGTGTCTATGCGCCCGCCTTGACGGAAATGTTTGCCAATGCCCTGCATCTGCTGGGTGTCAAACGCGCGTTTGTGGTCCATGGCCATGACGGCATGGATGAAATCACCACCACGGATCTCACCCGGGTATCTGAACTGTGTGATGGCCGCATCAAATCCTATGACCTGGATCCATTGACCTATTTTGATGACTATGCCGATCCTGACGCGCTGCAAGGCGGTGAGGCAAAGGAAAATGCAGCCATTCTTACCCGGGTTCTGTCCGGAGACAAAGGCGCGCCCAGGGATATCGTGCTCATCAATGCCGCTGCTGGTCTGATGGCGGCAAATGCAGCCCCAGATATCGGTCAGGGAATACAGATGGCTGGGGATGCCATTGATTCCGGCCGGGCCATGAAAAAACTGGCGGCGCTGGTCCAGTACACTCAGGAGAATGGATAACATGGCAGCCTCCGGATTTTTGAAAACCGTGCAGGAAATTAAACAGGCGGAAATTGCCGACCACCGGCGGCGCATCCCGCTGGCTTCGTTGCGGCGGGATGCAGAAACCCTCGCGGCCCCGCCGGATTTTAAAGCGGCCATGGCAGCCGGCACTCCGACAGACATCGGCATTATTGCGGAAATCAAAAAAGCCTCTCCATCCAAAGGAGACCTGTGTGTAGACCTTGATCCGGCCACATATGCCAGAATCTATGAAACCGCCGGGGCCCGGGCAATTTCTGTTCTCACAGAATCGGTCTATTTCAAAGGCAGTCTGACAGATCTTAAAACCGTTTGTACGCACACGGGTTTGCCCGTGCTCAGAAAAGACTTTATCATCCATGAGTATCAGATTTATGAAGCCAGACAGGCCGGGGCCGGGGCTGTCTTGATCATCACCACCCTGCTGTCATCGGCCCAGCAAAGCGATTTCATTCATCTGATCCGGGAATTGAACATGACTCCCCTGGTGGAAATCTGTTCTGAATGGGAAATGGACCAGGCCCT
This sequence comes from Desulfotignum sp., assembly GCA_021737695.1. Taxonomy (GTDB): domain Bacteria; phylum Desulfobacterota; class Desulfobacteria; order Desulfobacterales; family Desulfobacteraceae; genus Desulfotignum. Next base: position 57,558 of record JAIPDL010000013.1, read on the forward strand.
GACAACCGGGGCGGACATTGTAGGGATCAACAACCGGAACCTGTCCACCCTGGATGTGGACCCCAACGCAGCACTCCGCATGGCACCGTTGTTTTCCGAAGCGATCATTCCGGTGGCAGCATCCGGTTTTTCCTGCCGTAAAGATATCCAGGCAGGCATACACACCGGCATCTTCAATTTTCTGATCGGAGAAAGTATTGTTAAATCAGAAGATCCTGAGACATTTATCCGGTCATTGAAAACCGATGACTGATCGCAATCCCAAATCCCAACACCCGAAATCCGGGACACTGGTCAAAATCTGCGGGTTGACCGATCCGGACAATGCCGCCGCATGTGCCAGTGCCGGTGCCGATATTATCGGGCTGGTATTTTACCCCAAAAGCCCCCGGCATGTTGAACCGTCCCGGGCCAAAGCGGTGGTCCATGCCCTGCCCGCCCATATACCGGCCTGGGGCGTGTTTGTAAATGAAGATCCGGACGTCATTTTGGCAACCGTGCGTGCCTGTGGATTAAAAGGGGTGCAACTGCACGGACAAGAAGCCCCGGGCCTGATTACCGCTTTACAAAGCCAGCATCTGACCGTTACCAAAGCCGTGTTTGCCTCCCGGACTCCCGGCATAGAAACGATTAACACCGGGTATCAAGCAGCCGATTTTTTTCTTGTGGAATGCGGGCAAGGCACCCTGCCCGGAGGAAACGCAAAATCCTGGGATTATCGTCAGGTTCGAAAAACAGCCTGTGACCATCCCGTGATCCTGGCCGGAGGTCTGTCCTGTGACAATATTGACCAGGCCCTGGCTGAAGCAGATCCCACAGGCGTCGATGTATCATCCGGTGTGGAATGCTCTCCGGGAATCAAAGATGTAGTATTGGCAGCTGAATTCATCCGACGCGTCAAAAACAAAAAGACCTGATCAAAATCTGGTTCAACTGAATAAAAAAAGCCCTGCAAGTTGAAAAAATCAACAAGCAGGGCTTTTTGAAGAATAATCCGGCAGTGTCCTACTCTCCCACACAGTCACCCATGCAGTACCATCGGCGCTAAAGAGCTTAACTTCCGTGTTCGAGATGGGAACG
>JAIPDL010000107.1 GCA_021737695.1 Desulfotignum sp.
CAGGCTCGAAAACCCTGAATCTCACTTCAAAGAATCAGCCGGCCGAAAAATTTTGCGAATCTGACCCTGGCCGGTGAAAAAAATCCCCAAAATGCTCTTCGGAGGGGTCTGAAAAAAACAGGCGGTGGATTTGGGCCAAACAAGATCGTTGAGGTTTGGCTGAATTCATGATAGTTCCAGTAAAGGGGGTTGGATCCTTAAATCAGTTATTATTTTATTATTGGTCACAGCTGTTGTGAGAGATTGAAAATTCATTACAGGATGGGGGGGGGTAGACTGGGTATGAAGATCGGTGATTTCGACATTTTTGACGTTTTGAGAACCGAAACATACAAGACGGTCTATTCGGCCCTTTCCGGCCGCAACCGCTTGTTTCTCCATGAATATTCAAATCCGGAAACAGCGGACCATGAATTCATGATATCCAGGATGCTGGACGGATCCCCCGTGGACCGGTTCATCGAGAAGTTCGAGTTCAAAACAAAGACCGTATTGGTTCAGGCGCCGTTTGACGGTCTTTATCCGGCCCGGTATGTCGATGACACCACGCCGCTGCCCAAGAAAATCGCTGTTGCCGAATCCGTGCTGGCAGTGCTCAAAGAGATTCATGAAAAAGGCGTGGTGTATAACAATCTGTCCCTTGACACCATCACCATTGGTGCCAACGGCGATGTCATGCTCCACAATCTGGCATCCGCCGTCATCGTGGGAGACGATACCACCTTGAATTTTCACCAGATTTTCAACCCGCATTTTGTGGCACCGGAATGTACGGAAAGGGCTGCGGGCGGGCCATCGGCGAAAAGCGATTATTATTCATTCGGGGTACTGCTCTATTGGCTGTTCACCGGAAAACGACCGTTTGAAGCGGATACCATATCGCAGTTGATTTCGCTTCATGTTGCCGGACGGCCTGACCCGCCGGGGACTTTGAATCTGCAGCTTCCTGACGGCCTGTCAAAAATTGTCATGCAGCTTCTGGAAAAAGAGCCCTCCAGCCGGTATAAATCCATCGAAGGCATTCTTTATGATCTGGCGCACTATGAGGACCCGGATTTTCAGCCGGGCAGCCAGGATATGGATCTGAAATTCACCATTTCCGAAAAAATTTACGGCAGGGAACGGGAAATGGCCCTGTTGCGGGAGGCCCTGGATGAACTCGGGGATGACAAGGCGGGTCTGGTGACCATTTCAGGGTATTCCGGGGTCGGCAAGTCAACGATTGTGTCGGAATTTCAGAAATCCCTGAAAGCCAGTGAATGCCGGCTGATTTCCGGAAAATTCCAGCAGTATAAAAAAGACGTCCCCTATTTCGCGATTGTTGAAGCCTTTGAATCGCTGTTCGACATGCTGCTTCTGTCGGACCAGGCCGTGCTGGATGACTTTCGCAACACTTTTGCCGACAGTATCGGTGACCAGGGGCGGCTATTGACGGCCATCTTTCCGAAGCTCGAACTGATCGTCGGCCCCCAGGCACGGGTTGACAAGCTGGTGGGGGAGGAGGCGGAAAACCGGTTCAACTATGTGTTTTTAAAACTGATCGATATCGTTGCGACACGGCAGCGGCCCCTGGTGCTGTTTCTGGACGATCTTCAATGGACGGATCTGGTGTCTCTCAATGTGTTGCGGGCCGTGTTCCAGAATGATACCCGTCATTTACTGGTGGTGCTGTGTTACCGGTCCAATGAGGTGGATCCGCATCATCCTTTTCAGCAGTTTCTGGATGAAGTAGACACACATGGTGTCAGGATTCAGACCATAGACGTCAGGGATCTGCAGCCTGTGGATGTGTCACAACTGATCAAGGACAGTATGGGGTGTGACCACCCGGATCTGACCCGGCTGGTGTTTGAAAAAACCCATGGCAATGCGTTTTTTGTCCACCAGCTGCTCAAAGGGCTGGCCGACCGGGACTATTTTCAGCGGGACGTGAAAAACAAGATCTGGACCATCGATCTGGGCCGGGTGAAGTCCCTGCAGGTGTCCGGCAATGTGGTCGAGTTCATGCAGACCCGCCTGAATCGACTGCCCCGGGCGGTCTCGGATCTGCTGAGCATTATCGGTGCCGTGGGCCACCATGTGGATCTGGATCTGCTGTCCGTCATCACGGAGAAAAGCAGAGCGGTGATTTCACAAACCCTGCAACGGCCATTTGAAGACGGACTGTTATTCAAGCGGCACAATCACATCTATTTTGCCCATGATAAAATCCAGCAGGCCTGTTATCAGCTCAACCGGATCAGCGAACTGCCCCGGCTGCACTTTACCATCGCCAGGACCCTGATCGACCATGACCTGCTTCACAGCACGGATGACCTTTTCAATCTGGTGGGGCATCTGGACAAAGGGTTTTTCTTCATCGATCAGGATGTGGAGCAGTACATCGACCTTTACATGATGGCCGCGTTAAAGAGCAAAGAGATTTCCGCCTATAAAGAATTTCTCATCTATGTCGACCAGGCCATGTCTCTTATACAGGATTCCCTCTCCGACTCAATCCGATATCAGGTATACAGGGAATACCATATCGCGCTTTATCTCAACAGCCGGTTTGATGAGGCCGATGATTTTTTCAACCAGTATCTCATCGGATATGAAGATCTGCTGGCACTTCGTGAGAACTATTTTTCCAAGGTCTCCCAGGACAGCATGCGGCGAAATTACAAAGCAGCCACGGAATTCGGGATGGCAATTCTTGAAAAAATGGGGATCGATCTGAATATCGATCCTCAGATGGCGGATCTGGCCCGCGAACTGGATGAGGTGGAAGCGCTGTTTCAACAGGCAGGAATCACAAAGATTTCCGATTTGCAGGACATCGAGCAAAAGAACATCGATGAGATGACGTTCATCAGTGAACTCATTCTGGCCATGGTGCCGGCAGCGTTTTTTTATAACCCCACGGTGGCCTGCCTGTTGATTTTCACGACCCTGAAGCTGGCGGTCCGAAACGGGGTGTTTGAAGCCATGGGGTACCCGCTTTCCGTGGCATCCACCCCGTTCATCATCATTCGAAACGATTACCAGGCCGGATACGCGTATGCCGAATATGCCATGCAGATTGCCGCCGGTAACAAGCGGTCCCTTGGCAACTCAAAACACCTGTTTGTCCTGTTCTGCTGGCACTGGTCCAACCCCATGAAAAACGACACGGCCCTGGAGATTGCCAGAGATGCCCACCATCTGCTCATGCAGGGGGGAGACATCCAGATGGCCGGGTATACCTATTACAACACGGTCACCTATTTATGGGAGCGGGGAGACAGGCTTGAGTCCGTGCGGACGGAAGTGAAAAAAGGGCTGGAATTCAATGAAAGAACCCAGAACCTTCACGGCACGGCCCTGATCACCCCCCATTATCAGGTCGTGCAGACGCTCTTGTCCGAAGAGGGGGATTTTGTAACCCTTTCCATAGATGGGTTCAGTGAAGCCGAATTTATCGAGAAAAATGACCAGAACGCCATGGGACTGTGTTTTTTTTATATCTACAAAACCCAGCTGGCCTACCTGTTTGGGGCTTATGAACCGGCATATGCGTTCAGCCTGAAAGCCAGAGCACTGCTCCACTACATCACGGGATTTCCCTCGACCCAGGCCGGTGTTTTCTATGGCGCGTTAAGTGCCTGCAGTGTCCTGGACCCAGCCGGCCCGGAATGGGCAAGCGTTGAGGGTGATCTGGCGCAGCTGAAGCAGTGGAATACAGGCGCGCCTGAAAACTTTGAGCACAAACTGTATTTTCTGGAAGCGGAAATGGCCAGAAAAAAAGGAGACACTCTTGAGGCCATTCAACGCTACACCGATGCCGTCTCCGCATCAAAACAAAACCGGTTTTTCCATGAGACGGCCCTGATCTGCGAGCGGTTCTCCTCGTTCTGGCAAGATTTGAAAAATTCGGAATTGAGTGAATATTATGCCGGACTGGCGTTTCATTATTATGACGCCTGGGGCGCGAAACGAAAGTGTGACCAGCTCCGGCAGTCATATTCTCATGTGTATCTGGAAAGCACCACCCAGGATCTGGATCTGATGACCGTGATTCATTCCCAGAATATTCTGGCCCGGGAAACCAATATCGAGAATCTGCTCAGGCAGATGATGCAGATTCTTCTGGAAGTATCCGGTGCGGAGCGCGGATTTCTCGTTCTTAAACAGGACGGGTGGGCCATTGAAGCGTTCAGAAACAGTCAGGGAGATGAGAGCATCCTGCAGAGCCTTCCTCTGGAAAAGGAACAGCTTGGCGTTGATATGATCAACTATGTCATCAGGACCGGCCGGAAAGCGGATCTGGATCAGTTTGCAGGTCACCTGGATGACGGATACCTGAACCGGGTCCATCCCCAGTCCCTGATTGTCCTGCCCGCCAAAGTCAGTTCACAGATGATGGCGGTGATTTATCTGGAGCATACGCGTATCCGCAAGATGTTTACAGCAAAAAAACTGGAAATGATCACGCTGCTGTCCACCCAGATTGCCATATCCCTGAACAATGCAAAAATATACAATCATCTGGAGCAGCTGGTTCAGGAAAGAACCCGGAAACTGGCGGCCCGGAATGAAGAACTGGCCTTGGCCCGGAAAAAAGCCGAAGATGCCAACGAAGCCAAGTCGGAATTTCTGGCGAACATGAGCCATGAATTGCGGACCCCTCTCAATGCCGTGACCGGATTCAGCGAACTGCTGGCTTCCGTTGTTTCCGATCCCCGGCAGAAAAGCTATCTGGATGCCATCCAGGTGGCCGGCCGCAGCCTGTTAACCCTGATCAACGATATTCTGGATCTGTCAAAAATTGAGGCCGGAAGATTGGACATTGCCTGTACGCCGGTGAATCTCAATGCCATTTTCATGGAAATCGAGCAGATTTTCGATATCAAGATCAGGGAAAAGAATCTGGCCTTTTCCAGCACTCATTCTCAGGATCTCCCGGACTGGCTGTTTCTGGATGAAATCCGGATCCGCCAGGTGCTGCTGAATCTGGTGGGCAACGCGGTTAAATTCACGGAAGAAGGGTATGTGAAGATATCCGCCCATTATGCCCCAAAAGACGACAACAGCGGGGATCTCACCCTGTCGGTGGAAGATACGGGCATCGGCATTCGAAAAGAAGAACAGGAAAAGATATTTGATTCCTTTGAGCAGCAGTCCGGTCAGGACACGGCCAGATATGGCGGAACCGGTCTTGGCCTGACCATCACCCGGCGCCTGGTGGAACTGATGGACGGGACATTGTCGGTTTCCAGCACCCCCGGCAGGGGAAGCCGGTTTACGGTTGAATTCAAGAACGTAAAAATTGCCTCTTCAGAGATACAGTCTTTGGAAACCGCCTCTCTCACCTTTGAAAACATCGAATTTTCTCCGGCCCGGGTGCTGGCCGTGGATGATATTGAATCCAACCGGATTCTTCTCAAAGAAATCCTGTCAAAAGTGGGGCTTGACGCAGTGACGGCCAAAAACGGGCAGGAAGCCCTGCTGCTGGCAAAGGAACTGAGACCGGCACTGATCCTGATGGACATCCGGATGCCGGTGTTAAGCGGGCTGGATGCGGCGGAACAACTCAAGAAACAGACGGAGACAGCAGATATCCCCATCATCGCTTTGACGGCATCTTCCACAAAAAAAGAAAAAACCCTGGCGTTTCAGAAAGGATTTGACGGATTTCTGCCCAAACCCCTGAATTTTGACCGGCTGATGGCCGAACTGTCCAGGCATCTGGCGCATACCGCCGTTGACAGGAAGACCGCTGAATCCGTCCGCCTGTCTGATCCCATCGACATGGCAACGATTCAACAGCCCGGATTGTTGAGCCATCGCCTGAAAACAGAGGTGATACCGCATTTTCAACGTCTTAAAAAGGCATTTGTGGCCAGTGACTGTCAACGGCTTGCTCAAGTTCTGGAGACATTGGGAAAAGAGTGTCATGTCAAGGAATTGGTTGCCTATGCATCGCATCTGTCTGAACTCATGACGACCTTTGATTTCAAAGAGATCGATCTGTTTTTGACGGCCTGTCCGGAACCGATCAACGACCTGATCAACGCCCTGGAGCAATATGATGACTGACACCGACACCTCATTGCTGATTCTGATTGTGGAAGACCATCCCAAAAATATCCAGTTTCTGGGCAATCTCCTGATGCCCCATGGCTATGAGATCGGTGTTGCCCGGAATGGTCAAGATGCCATGGCCTTTTTGAAAGAAAGGGTGCCGGATCTCATCCTGCTGGACGTCATGATGCCAGAAATGGACGGGTACCAGTTTTGCCGCCAAATAAAAAAAAATCTGGAATTCAGCCACATTCCCGTGATTTTTCTGACGGCCAAATCCGAGAGTGATGATATTGTCAAAGGATTCGAAGCCGGCGGAACCGATTATGTGACCAAGCCGTTCATTTCTGCCGAGCTGATGGCCAGGATCAGAACACATCTGGAAATTGGGCAGTTAAGACACCTGATCCCGATCTGTTCGTTCTGCAGACGGGTGAGGGATGATCAGGGATTGTGGGACAAACTGGAAAATTATCTGGATACCCATACAAGAACCCGGTTCTCCCATGGGGTCTGTAAAGAATGTGCCAAAAAACATTATCCGGATCTGGACATTAATTGAAAGGACAGATATTCAAAAGGAATGTCCCGTGGTTTAAAATCGTTTCTTTGCTGCAGTGACAAGGATCAGAGCGAAAAGGAGACATACGGTGAAGGCAAATATGATCAGGTGCATAACGACACTCTTTTTTCTTTTCATGATCGCTGTTCCCTCCCTTTCTGCAAACAATACGCCGTGCCTGAACAAGGGCAAAAAATGGCGCATCGGGTATTACGAGGGCGGCCCTTATTCCGATTATACCGACACCATGAGGACCCTTGTCACAGGTTTGATCGAACAGGGCTGGATCACGGACAAACACCCGCCTGATTTTCATGAAGAGATGCCGAAACCCTATCTCGACTGGCTGATACAAAGCGACAACCCGTATCTGTCTTTCAGTCCGGAAAACGGCTATTCCGCCAACTGGGACGAAGAACTCAGAAAACAGATGCGCCGGGAAATTCTGCAGAAACTCAAACAAAGGGAACTGGACCTGGTCATCGCCATGGGCACCTGGGCCGGGCAGGATCTGGCGAACCATGACCATTCTGTGCCTGTCATGGTGCTGTCCACGTCTGATCCTGTCAGAGCCGGCATCATTCAGAGTGCAGAAGACTCAGGGTTTGACCATGTAACTGCACGGGTTGATCCGAAGCGGTATCTTCGGCAGATCAGAATGTTTCACCGGATTACCAGGTTTCATAGATTGGGTATTGCGTTTGAGAATACACCGGATGGCAGGGTTTATTCGGCCGTCAGTGAGGCCCGCCAGGTTGCAGGGGAAAGACAGTTCGATCTTGTCTTTTGTGAGGTTTCGGACTCAATACCAGACACCCGGGAATCGGACCGGTCCTGCTTGAAATGCTATCAGGAACTTTCGGAGAAAGCGGATGCGGTCTATGTCACGGCGCTGACCTGTGTGGACAGAAGGGCGGCAGACATCGCCGACATTTTTAAAAAAGCCCGGATCCCTTCATTCTCACTGATAGGGTCCAAACTGGTAAAAAAAGGAATTTTATTGAGTATTTCAAACGATTCCGGGTATGCAGAACTGGGCAGATACAATGCCAGGAAATTCAGTGACATTTTAAACGGCACCCTCCCAAGGGCCCTGAATCAGATATTTGAAGACCCTCTGGATATTGCGGTGAATATGGAAACGGCAAGGGCGATCCATTTTAATATGCCGGACAGCATTTTACAGATTTCCACTGAGATTTATGGAGAATAGACAGTGACGCGCCGAAAGGGATATGCCGTTCTTGCCGTTGTCTGCCTTTTGTACTGGATTCTGGACAGTATCTGGTCGTATGTCTCTTTTGAGTACAATTTAAAAAAATTGATTTTCAGCGAACCCGGTTCTTACCTGGACACCTTCCTGTTAAGGGTCCCCCCGTATCAGATTGTTTCACGCATCATGGTGGTATGTCTGTTCACGGTTCTCGGCATCCTTATCATCGAGTTCATCAAAAAGCGGCAGGCGGCTGAAAAGGATCGGAAAGAGGCGCATGATACTTTTTTGACCGTGTTGAACAGCATCGATGCCACGATTTATGCGGCGGATATGCATACCCATGAAATCCTGTTCATGAACAAATACATGATCGACCGCTATGGGGGAGATTTTACCGGCAGGATCTGTCATGAAGTTTTCAGAAACAGCCGGGAGGTATGCAGCCATTGCAGGAATGATGAGCTGGTGGATGCGTCGGGAAATCCCAGGGAGGTTGTCGTGTGGGAAGATCAGAACCCGGTGGTCAATGCCTGGTACGTGAATTACGACAGGGCGATCAAATGGCCGGACGGGCGTATCGTTCATCTACAGATTGCCTTTGATGTCACACAGTTCAAGGAACTGGAAAAGAAGCAAAAAAAAGCGGAAGAACAACTGCGCCAGGCCCAGAAAATGGAAGCCATCGGTAATCTGGCAGGCGGTATCGCCCATGACTTTAACAATCTTCTTTCCTCAATTATCGGGTTTGCCGAGCTCGCGATGGACGAGGTTCAAAAGGGTACCTCTCTGGAGAGCAGTCTGCAGGAGGTGTATTCGGCCGGACAAAGAGCCAAGGACCTGGTGAAACAGATTCTCGCCTTTGCCCGGCAGTCGGATGAAGAAAGAAGTCCCATCCAGCCGGGCATCGTGGGCAAAGAAATTCAGAAATTCATTCGTTCCACCATCCCCAGCACCATCGACATCCGTCACCATATTGATAGTGATGCCTGGATCATGGGCAATGCCACCCAGATTCATCAGGTGTTGATGAATCTTTGCACCAATGCCGCCCATGCCATGGAGGATGCCGGCGGTGTTCTGGAAATCAGTGTGAAAGACGTGATTCTTGAAAAAGAGGCACTGTCGGCAGAAATAAGACCCGGGGCGTTTGTCGAAATCAAGGTGACGGACACAGGCATTGGGATTCCCCCTGAAATTATCGAATCGATTTTCGATCCCTATTTCACCACCAAAGGCCCGGGTGAGGGAACCGGACTGGGGCTGGCCATGGCTCAGGGGATCGTGGAAAGCTATGGCGGTAAAATGTCAGTTGAGAGTCAGTTGGGAAAAGGAACGACGTTTACCCTGTATCTGCCCATGATAGAAAAACAGTCAGATCAGGATGTCAGCCTGCCGGAACGGCTGCCCACAGGAACGGAACGTATTCTGTTTGTGGACGATGAAGCCGCCATCACCGAAATCGGAAAACGGATCCTTGAACAGCTGGGGTATTCGGTGGACATCCGGACCAGCAGCACCGACGCACTGTCGCTGTTTAAGGCCGGACCAGAAAATTTCGATCTGGTCCTGACAGACATGACCATGCCGGATTTGACCGGGGACCGGCTCGCCGTGGAAGTGATGAAAATCCGGCCGGATATCCCGGTTATCCTGTGTACGGGATACAGCAAAAAGATGTCTGAAGCAACAGCGGCCACTCTCGGAATAAAGGCATTTGTTTACAAACCGGTGGTCAGGACGGATCTGGCAAAAACCGTCCGAAAGGTGCTGGATGAAGCCAAAGGATGGAATCAGCAGTAACATACCAGAGACATGGGAAATGTCAGTTTGTAATTCCAGGACAGATACCTTGAAAGGTGGTTAACGAATGACGCGTAAAATTTTTGTATCGGATAAAGAAGAGATGCGGGAGCGGTTAGGGTTCGTTTCCGCTGCAGGATTTTTTATTCTGATACTGATAAGTGTCTCATTCCTGTCTTTCAGGGATATGAACAAGCGGATTATTTCTGATATAGATAGTCGATTGCTTGTCGGGGCTGTAACGATCAAAAACCTTTTGCCCCGGGACTTTCATGATCAGGCAACCGGGCCGGGTGTCATTTCCCCGGAACAGGACATTACCAACATTGATGTGTTGTCAGAATTTGCTAACAAGGTTGATTTTAAATTTCTCTACACGCTCATAAAAAAGAATAATCAGATTTACATAACATCATCGAGTGCAACGCAAGAAGAATTGGATAACCATGAACAGGTTAGATATTTCACATTATTTGATGAGGCAGATCCGAAGTTCCACAAAGTATTTGACGGCAACACCCCGGTTTCATTTACCCATGAAGACAGGTGGGGGACTTTCAGGGCTTTAGCGCTTCCTGAAACAAGTCCTGGAGGGATAAAATATTTATCTGTGGCTGAGTTTGATATTTCCTATTTGAAGGATGTTCTTAAATCCAAATTAATTGAGACGGTTATCATTTCAGTGCTGCTGGTTTTTGGAATGCTGCCCTTGTTTTATCTGTTTATAAGGCGTGGGCGCCGGATTACAGAAATACATAAAAAGATGGAAAAGCAACTGCAACAAGCACAGAAAATGGAGTCGATCGGCAGACTCGCCGGAGGCGTAGCCCATGACTACAACAATATATCAAGCATTATTATTGGATATTCTGAACTGGCCCTGGAAAAGGCCGGCAGGGACGTTTCCCTTCATGAAGACCTTTTGGAAATTCACAAAGCGGCGAAGCGGTCAACGGAGATTACCCGGCAATTGCTGGCCTTTGCCCGCAAGCAGACGATTGCGCCAACCGTTTTAGATGTTAACGTTGCCGTAGAAAGCATGTTAAAAATGTTGCGCAGACTGATTGGCGAAGACATTAAGCTCTCCTGGCATCCGGGTGAAAAAATTCAACCGATCAAAATTGATCCTTCCCAGGTAGACCAAATTCTTGCCAATCTGTGTGTCAACTCCCGGGATGCAATAAAAGATGTGGGCAAGATCGATATTGAAACTAAAAATATCAGTTTCGACGAACAGTACTGCGCCGCTCATGCCGGTTTTGTTCCTGGTGATTATGTGATGATATCTGTCAGCGATGACGGAAGTGGAATAGCATCGGAAAAAATGGATGAAATATTTGAACCGTTTTTTACCACCAAAGTGGCGGGCAAAGGAACCGGCCTGGGCCTGGCAACCGTCTACGGTATTGTCAAGCAGAACAGCGGCTTCATTAATGTTTACAGCGAATCTGAAAAAGGGGCGACATTCAAAATTTATTTACCCGTTCATGCCGGCAGCCTTAAACCATTTTCTAAAAATGATCTGGCCATTAAAATCCGAGAAACGCTGGATTTGGATGTCGATGAATAAACAGAAGGTGCCATGGGATCGATGCTGATCCGCCATGGACTGCCCGAATCATTGATGACAGGTTCACAGTTGATACAAAATAAAGTGTTGACAAAAAATGGGTTATCTATGAGAAACAGTGAGGTGAAGAGAAAAATCTTTCTAAAAACCCGCAGCCATTCAAGGAACTGTTATGATTTCAGATACTGCTGACAATATCACGATCCTGGTGGTCGATGACGAAGCGTCTTTAAGGCGACTGGTCACCCGGATCATTGAACCGATCGGATATACCTGCTTTCAGGCCGGCTGCGGGAAAGAGGCCCTGGCCATTATGGAAAAAGAACCCGTGGATGCCGTGGTTACGGACATTGCCATGCCGGAAATGGATGGCATGGAGCTGACTGAAATCATCAAACGCCGCTATGATGCGGATGTGATCATGATGACCGGGTATTTCGAAGACCTCAAATATGCAGACGCCATTGCCAAAGGGGCCAGCGACTTTCTCCAGAAACCGTTTGAACCCGGGGAATTTCTTATCCGTCTCAAACGGGTTTTGAGAGAGAGACAGATGACCAAAGCGCTCAACAGGAATCTTGAGAAGATGGCGGTCATCCTGGATGGGGTGATCCATGCGTTGTCATACACGGTTGAGGCCCGGGATCCTTACACGGCAGGACACCAGAAGCGGGTGACAGCCGTTGCCGTGGCCATCGCAAAAGAACTGCAGCTCAGCCCGGACCAGGTCCGTGCCATCGAAATGGCCGGGATGATCCATGATCTTGGAAAGATCGCCATTCCCGCGGAAATTCTTTCCAAACCGGGCCGGATTTCAGAAACAGAATTCAATCTGCTCAAAATTCATCCGCAGGTGGGGTATGACATTCTCAAGGATATCCGTTTTTCCATGCCGATTGCGGACATTGTCTTCCAGCACCATGAACGGATGAACGGGCAGGGGTATCCCAGAGGCCTCCAGGGAAACGACATTCTGCTGGAAGCCAGAATCATCGCTGTGGCGGACGTCGTGGAAGCCATGTCCTCTCACCGGCCCTACCGCCCGGCACTGGGCTTGGACAAAGCCCTTGATGAGATTAAAAAAAACAAAGGAATCCTTTATGATCCCGATGTGGTGGATGCCTGCTGCCGCATCATGGAAA
>JAIPDL010000014.1 GCA_021737695.1 Desulfotignum sp.
CCTGGTAGTCAGAAAATTGCCTTAGTGGTTTTGACGCATCTATCAAAGTTGGATTCGGTATCATTTCAAACAATTTATGCGCCGGGGCATTTCCAAGAGCAGAATCGTGCTTGAAGATAATAATCTTGCGTACAGCCATCAACCCGCGGGAGGCAGACGAATCATCCCGAAACATTCCATATAATGCATCCCAAAAAAGGTTAAGATCTTCTTCGTTAAAACCGGTTTGAACCGCAAAATTTGCTGAAACAAATCCATGAGCACGATATAGACCGTAAGGAACAGTATATTTTCGTCCTTGAATACCTACTTGGCTTTCTGGCTCTTTGTTTTCAGAACGAGCTGCAACAACTGTCAACGAATGTTCAAGTGAAACAATTGGATCGACAGATCGGGCAAATGTCATTTGAACCGGTCCTCTTACTTGGCCAGCATTGGGACCAGTACTCATTACTGCGCCAAAAGTTCTTACATCGAAAAAATTGGCGCACATAAATTCACGTCCTTTTTTCTTCTCAGTGCCTTGCGCTATATTCTCATTTTTTCTAACATTACCATCTAAATCTTCTTTGGTTGAGAGATCAACCCCCAACTCCTCATATCCTTCGCGGATCACCTTATTAAGAACTGTGATTTCTTGTGTAATTCCAGATTCTTTGACAAAAACATCATATGGGCGCTGATGTTTTTTTTCAAACTGCACATAATTACGAATTTTTCGTTTGAGGCAGACATCTGTAACAAGCCCTTTTCCGGTTTCGGCGTCAGTGCGGGGAAGGTTGCCTGCATCAGGGTCACCATTGGGGTTTCCATCCTGCACATCAAAAAACAGTATAAAGTCATAGCGATTGTTAATTGGATTATTCATGTGTGCTCTCCTCTGATTTATCAATATTGTTTTCTGTTTTCTTTTCTTTATATTTCAAATCCTGTCTCTGATGATAATAGCCAACAGCAAACCTTCCCTGTTCTTCAAGGGAAAATTGACGGGGAATGATTCCGCTGCCATCAAGTCCGTCTATGATTTCTCCAATAAGGTTTTCAAAAAAATTCTTGCCGGAATCCATCTTTGCAAGGTGATGATTTTTCAATTTCATTAACTGCGGATAAACCGTGACCGGGGTACTGGAAAATGCTCCATAAAATCTTTCGCGGATGGTTTCAATTCCCAGTGCTTTCCACTGTACCTTCTCAAGAACTGCAAAAAGTCGTCCTAAAAGATACGCTGGATTTTTGTTTGTTTTGTCAAGGGACACTTTAATCTCCTCCTCTTTTTTATGGTAAAATCTATTGAATCTGTTTATGCAGGCTTTGATTATTGCAGCACGGATTCGAGTAACGTTTGGCACCAGCCTTTCATTAATTTTTTTTCCTTGTTCAGCTCTGATTCTCCGAATGACAGAATAAAACAATGTTTGTGGATATGGTGTGCCTTTTAACACAGCCTCGGTGACCTGTCCTGCAACGTTAGGCGCGACATTGGAAATTTTATAATCAAGAGCTGTATGCGACAGCATAGAACTCAATGCAAAAAACTCAGGAACATCTTTATCACGAATTATCTCAAGGTCATCAAAATGCTGCGTGATATGCCTGGCAAATTCTGCCACAGGTCCAGTAAGCCAGTAACGTACGGCAATTCGTGCGGCATTTGGCGCAAGACCTAACACATAGAATCGCTTGGCTTCTTCTGAGGCAATTTTCCCTGATTGGTAACTTTGATACAATTGTTTTACTGCTTGGATTCCTCTGTCTGGGTCATCTTTGGGCTTGGTTAATACAAAAGCCATCGTTTTCTCGACGATACTCGGTTCTTCTGCCCAAAAGATTACTGTCGTGTCACCCAAAACAACACGATTGTTCTGATTCTTGGTAAGTGTGTTTAATGCAGTTGCATAGGCTTTCTGGGCATACCTTCCCACGGGTGCGTTGAAAGCCTGCTCTTTGCCATATGAATCAAACCCTGAATTTTTTTGAAAACCAACAAGCTTACCAGTTGCTTGTCCTCCACTCAAAGGCGTTGAATCGTGCAATCTCTCAATATAATCCTGATTTCCAGTAATCAGACACAACCCTTTTTTTTCTTCTTTAGAATTCGGCAAAATCACCCGTTCTGCCTGGTATTTAGTTATGGCATTGTTTGAAAGAATTAGACGGTTCTCACCTTCAATTTGAAAAGAAATATTTGCACCATTAATTCCAGCACAATCCATCCAATTTTCAAAGGCTGGAACTCTTATGTATTCTTTTTTTTGGTAAAATTGGAGAATGGACTTTATCTCTGGCTCTTCTCTTATTTTTTCAGGTAATTCGTTGATGGAATTAATAAATGTACCAAACTGTTTTTCACTATCTGAAAAAGCCTTGATAAGCCCTTGGATATTCTTCAGTAGCGTCTGAGCATCTTTTTGATCAGATTCTTCCGATAGGGCTGTAACAAGTGCATCAAGCTCTGTTATAGTAACTTGTGTTAATAATTTTTCTGATTTTTGCCACTGCAACAAAAATTCATTTTCAGTTTTAATATTTTGGAGCAGTTCATTTCGCTTTTTTCTATCTTTCACAGCATCACCTTTAGGATATCTTAAAACATATCCATAGTGATCCCATAAAAGATTGGTTTTTTTCCATGACCCAGAACCAGACCGCCCTACTGCTTGAGGGACAAGGAAAAATTTTGCCACAAGTCTTTTTTCAACTTTTTCACGTGTGTCTTTTAATCCTTTCAGATTTCCATCCATATCAATCACAATAAGAAATGGAATCCCTTTCCATTCAAAGCCAACAGGAGCAATCTCACCCAGTTTGGTTTTTCTTTCATAGTAGTTATAGAGCGACTGAAGAATCATTTGCGCACCTCTTCGCTATTCCATTCGGGGACAACAATCTTCCCGTTTTTCATTTCTGCCCGGTAAAAAGCCGGCCGAAGGTCCTTGGGGTCTGAAAAATCGAGATCATACAGCATGAATCCAAGGTCACGGCTTTCTTTAATTGGCGAATATCCATTGACATAAGAGGAAGTATCTTTGACAAACTCAAAATTTGCAGAAAATTCACGGCATCCAAGATAGGGCTGATTAAAACACTGTCCTTTTTTTGCCCGCCGTTCAAACATTGCCAGGTATTTTCCGGGGCTTTCATCATTTTTTGCTTTGCAGGCCTCAATCGTTTCTTGAATATCTGCAACCTCTTCTTTGTCCCATAAAATTTCAGAAACCGTTTTGAAATTGCCATTTCGATCTTTTACAGGGATGTATTCCATCCAGGCGTGGATTCGGTACCGGACATCCCGCAAAAAAAGCCCCGCCCGTTGCAAACGATTATCCTCTATGAATATCTCACTCTTTTTCCCCGTTCCTGCCGTGGATCCAACCTCATTTCTCCGAACAGAAATAGTTTTGATTGGCGCAAGTACTTCAATTTCCCGAATATGCCATTTGACAGCCGGTTTCCAGAAAATCGCTTCAAATATTGCCCTTGAAGCAGATGGGGTTATTACGTCATAGCTCACCCGCTCCACCTTCATTTCAGGGCGGGTGAAACAGGCGTAATCTCCCCAGACTTCAAGACAAAATCGCTTTTCATTTATCCTCATTGGCCACTCCTTTCATATTGTAATTCCACAATATTAAATGATTGGAACATCGCCAGTATAACCAACAAATCCCAGTTCACTATCATATAACGTGTCTGCATTCTGGCACCATATTCCCTGAACGTCTTCAAAAGAGCTTCTGACCTCATCAAACACATTCTCAGGGATTGAAACAGTATACCGCTGCAGTCTTCGCATCAGGTTGCGATACGGCCCAGTATATCGCAACTCATTAATCATTTTCTGTACTTTTTCTTTCTCATACCAGACAACCACAGAAACTTGCCGCTGGTTATCAATAAGGTTGAATTTTTGGGCCGCAGTTCGAAACTGGAAATTAAAATCTGGCGCATCCTTAACCAGCAGTGCTTCCATATCCTGCTTGTCAAAACTGTACAGGTTGGAAAAATAGTGTTCGAAATATTGTGTAAAAGTTTGGGGAGAAAGTTTTCTACATCCTTCAGGATCAATGGAGAGAATCGTTTTCCCGGCTTGCTCCCCTTTGCGTAGTGCCCCAACAGGAGCAGGTGTTGGCGGGTCAAAAACGAACACTTTGCCATGTACAGGTTTCCCGTTGTTCTTCAACCTCCCTTCGCGGTTACAGCGACCTGCTGCCTGAGCAATTGAATCAAAACCGGCCATTGCCCGGAATACCACCGGAAAATCAAAATCTACACCCGCCTCAACCAATTGCGTGCTTATCACATGAACCGGTTCATTTGCGTCAAGCTTCTTTTTGATCTTCTCAATACAAACGCTTCTATGCTGGCCACACATATTTGCCGAAAGATGAATGGTATTTTCAGGCATCTGCTCATATAGCTCACGACAATCGTTCCGGGTATTTACAATGCACAATACCTGGTTACATTTTTTTAGTTCTTCAGCCAAACAACACCATTCTGAGAATTTTCCCAACTGTTCGACCTGAACACGCTGAAGCTGCTCTGTGAGCTCTTGGGGAGTTGGTGAAGTCATTATTTCACAGCAGTTTTCTTTTTCAAGAATGGCATAATATTCACCATTTTCTTTTTGAAAAATTTCAGATGTTATTGCCGGCTGTGTCGCAGTACAAAGGACCATTGATACATTGAAATGGCGTGTCAAACCTTTGATGCAGTGAAGGACAGGTTTGAGATAATCCGTTGGCAACATCTGAACTTCATCAATAATGACCACACTGTTCACGATATTATGCAATTTTCTACAAGCTGAAGATTTTGCAGCAAAGAGCGATTCAAAAAACTGCACACTGGTGGTGACAATAATAGGGGCATCCCAGTTTTCAGAGGCCAGGCGGCTTTGAGGTGTTTCCTTGTCAGGATCAAGCGAGCTGTGATGTTCAATTACGTTCTCATCATGAAAAATCTCTTTATAGATCTTTGAGGTTTGCTCAATGATACTGGTGTAAGGGATCACCATAATGATTCGTTCTTTATTATGCTTAACGGCATGCTCCAGAGCAAATGCCATTGAAGACAATGTTTTTCCCCCGCCGGTAGGAACCGTGAGGGAAAACAACCCATGTTCTTTATCTGCCTGAAGCCTGCATTGAATAAGTATATCTGACCGGATTGTATTTACAGGTGTTTTGGAAGCTTTTTCTGTCAGACAATCCATATGAGCATCAAATAATTTTTTTAAGACTGTCATTGAACTATGTTTTCCACGGTTTTCAAATTTTTCAAAATCCATAAACCGTTCAGTATCGAGAAAGTCCGCATCAACAAGACAGGAATAAAGTATTCGTATCCAGAGATGAAAATGCTCGTACTCTGCTTTGGAAATTAACTCAGGAATAGAATCCGGCACCTTAAGAGGATTTGTAAGCTCAGCGATTAATTCATCCGAGAGTTCCGGCAGCCTTGCAACCTCATCAAACTTTAAACGATATTCAAGATTTCCGCCGATTCCCATGGTATGCGTCCAATCAGGTAGCCCCCCATGATGACCGGCAATCAAATACGCAAGCACTTTTCCAATATGTGGTCCCCATTCATGATATGCCCAGACAGCCCCATGGGTTGAATGTGGAGATTGTCCTTCACCATCTTTTATATGTCCTTCAGGATCATACCCGCTTTTCAATTTTATTTTATTTTGAAACGCTTCAGAACCTTTTCCCATGTCGTGAAGAAGTGCTGCAGCTTCCAACCAATCATTACATGAAAACTTTGCTGCAAATTTTTTGGCAATTTCCGCAACACCTTTAAGGTGATCTTCAAGATCATGAATGATCCATTTTTGGGGTTCCTCTTCTCTAACGTGCGCTAATAACTTTTCCTTTTGACACATAACTCGGAAAATCCTTTCCCCAAAAATATTTTGATTCAAGCCAATTTTAAAAAACCGACTATTGGAATCTAAAAATGTTAATGATCTTGCTCCAGTGCCTCGAGAAACAACCCATTCAGAATCTCCACCGGACACCGTTGTATCTGTTTTCCAAAGTCCTGGTCAGCCAATCGCGCCAGCTGATATTCCAGAAATGCACTGAGCACCGGATCCCGGGGCCCCATATCCAGCTCATCTCCAGCCATTTTCCGGACCAAAAGATCATTTATGGATTTGCGCAGGGCATGGCCTTTGACAATTGTATCCACCAGCATTGAGAACTCCATAGGGACCGGTCCGATGCCTTTTTCAAGATAGAGAACGGCAAGGACAGGCCTGAGCACGTACAGGTATTTTTTAAGTCTGACCTGGTCGCCTTTGAGATATTCCCGAAAGTTGTTTCTGGCCATTTTATAGTAATGATACATACAGGAAATCGGAGAATAGCTTTTCGGCACCAGATCCTTGAGCTTTTTGATGATGGTGGTTTCCTCTTTGTAGACAATGGGAGAGGAGAGCCATTCCAGCAGGGGCGGGTTGGATTTCTGAAAGAGTCTCAGGGCTTTTCTCAAGTCCCAGCCGTTGATATCCAGCTCATCCACAATAGGCAGCTCAATCACTTCTGGTTTTTGATCCAGATCAATTGACAAATACCATTCCTTTTTTCTGAGATAAATGAACCGAACATCAAAGTCAGAGTCTCGAGAGGCAAATCCCCATGCTCTTGAACCGGATTCACAGGCATAAAGGATGCGCACATCATAGATGTTTGAAATTTCATCCAGCCTTTTTACAATCCGGTCATGCATGATTTTCCCCTTTACCGGGTTTCACATTTTTACAAGTTTGAATTCCTTTACCACTGCTTTAATCTCTTGTATCTCCTTTTGGGCCGAATCAAGCCCCTGGGCCGTCAGCAGCAGATCAAAAAACCGCCCGTTGGGGGTGAGGCAGCGGCGGGAGGCATCGGGTTCGATCAAACCGTTGGCCGCGTAAAACTCTTTTATTTGGGTATCAAGGGTATCTCTGGTGGGGTCGGAAATCAGATCCAGCTCGTGGAGCCGGTAGAGAAAGGTCTGGGCGGAGACACCGAACCGGTGTTTGATACGAAGGAGCAGGTCCCAGGACCAGGCATCTCTGGATACGCCCAGCTGGCCGGCCGTGGCGCGCACGGCAGGTTCGGGCATCAGAAAGGTGGCGGCAAAGCGCCCGGCGGCACGGGCCGGGTTGATGGGCCGGCCGGCATCGTCTTCAGGTGGGGGGAACAATGGTGCTTTCTGGCGGCGCATCTGGTTGGACACCAGGATGCTGCCCAGTTCTCCGGCAAGGGCGAACAGCTGTTTTTCCGGATTGTTCCGGGAATTGAGAAAAAAGAAGGCATTGTGGAATGCGGGTTCGTAAAATGAGACGGATGCCATTTCGGCCGCGCCCCGGGGAAAGGGAAAGAGAATGACCCGCAGGCCCGCATTTTCAAACAGTTCAAAATAGTCAAACACCACGGCATCGCCCGTGGCCAGATAGGTGCGCATCCGGGCCGCCAGTGCTTCCATGCCCGGATAGTCGGGATCAAACGGGATGGACAGGGGCACGGTGGCATGTTTGGGCACCCCGCAGATATCTTCCAGGGCATGGAATGCAGCCATGATCTCCCGGCAGGCATTCATGAGGACTCCGGGAAGGGGGGCCGGTTCCGGATCCAAAGAGATGAAACAGGTGTCTGTGGTTTCCGTGGTTGCCACGGGGGCCTGGTGGATGGGATCCGGGGAGAACAGGGTGTCCACGGGCACGTTGAACGCCGTGGACAATTGATAGATCACCATGGCCGACGGCAGATTGATGCCTCTTTCGATGCGGCCCAGGGCCACTTTGTGAATACCGATGCGGGATGACAGATCGTCCAGGGTCCAGTTTCTGGATCGTCTTAGAAATCGAATGTTTCTGCCTATGAAAGAGAGATCAGCAGTCATGATGGATTAGAAAACCATAAAGATTTTTTCTTGTCAAGAAATATTGTTTATTTTGTGAAAAAAGAAATGCATTCACATCAATGTGTGACTTTGCAGACCTTGAAGTTACCGGTACATTCACAAAGTCAGACGCATCTCATATTCCCGCCCGACAGTCCTTTCAGTGTCAGTGCAAAACACGATTACCAGAAATGCAAATTTTTGCATTTCTGGTAATTTCAAAATCGGCAGGGGATAGGTCCTGCCTGTTGAACAAAGTTCCCTGAAAAGGAACTTTTATCGTTGACTTTATTGAATGGAGTTGTTATTTCTAAATGATGCATGTGATAGCCCGGCCTCAACTGAGAAAATTCTACGAACGAAACGAATGTAAGGATGCCAAGGGTCCTGTTGATGCCTGGTGGTATGAAGCAAAAAAGGCGAAGTGGCAATCATGGACAGACATTAAATTGCAATACGGTTCTGCCAGTATTTTAAAAGGGAACCGGGTTGTCTTTAACTTAGGGGGAAACAAATACCGTTTGGTTGTAAAAATTAATTTCCCAACACAGACGGTTTTCATACGATTTGTGGGCACCCATGAAGAGTATGATAAAATTAATGCGGAGGAAATATGATTAACAAACTCATTAAAACAGAAGAAGATTATGATTTGGTTCTGTCCCGCATTGAAGATCTTATGGATGCTGAAGCAAATTCACCTGAAGCAGACGAGCTTGAACTTCTTGCGACCCTTGTCGAACTATACGAGGATGAACATTATGCTATGGATTTTCCAGATCCTGTCGAAGCCATTAAATTCAGGATGGATCAGCTTGAGCTTAACCAAAAAAATCTTGTTCCCTTTATCGGAAATAAAAGTAAAGTGTCAGAAGTTCTAAACAAAAAGAGGCCATTAACCCTTTCGATGATGCGTTCTCTTCACGAAAATTTAGGGATCCCCGCTGAAATTTTGCTGCAAAAAACAGGCGCAGATTTTCCGCAAGCAGCACCCGGCATTCAATGGGATTCTTTTCCTGTGAAAGAGATGGCCCAAAGGGGGTGGATAAAACCTTTGGAGAAGGTAAAGGATTCTGCAGAAGAGCGCATGCGAATTTTTATCGAACAGTGCTGCCCGGGTGCGGTAACAATCGAGGCTTGCTTCAGGGAAAATTCGGGTAACAGAACGAATATAAAAACTGACCTGTATGCATTAAATGCCTGGTGTATGAGGGTTATATCACTTACGCACAACAAAAAACGTATCAAAAAATTCAATCCGAACAATTTTACACCGGATAGTTTAAAGGCAATTGCAAAACTCAGTTTTTTTGAAACAGGGCCACAGCTTGCCCGGGAGTATCTGGAAAAACACGGAATTTATCTGATTATTGAACGGCATCTTCCAAAAACATATTTAGATGGGGCAGCATTATTATTGGACGATGGTTCACCCGTGGTTGGCCTGACCCTGAGATATGACAGAATAGACAATTTCTGGTTTTGCCTTCTCCATGAATTGGCCCATATCATTTTACACCTTGGAAAGAATAATCATCATTTGTTTTTAGATGATATGGATGTGAGAATCCAGAATGACAAAAAAAACAAGGGTATTGAGGAAGAAGCAGATTCCCTTGCAATGGAATCTTTAATACCAGATGACATCTGGGCCTCTTCACCAGTAAGAATAAATCCCTCAACAAGAAATGTTCTTGCATTATCTGAAGAACTGAGAATTCACCCTGCCTGTATTGCCGGTAGAATACGGTATGAAAAGAATAATTTTAAGCTGCTGTCCAGATTGATCGGTTCAGGTAAAATCAGAAAATTTTTTGCGGTATCATAGTACAAATACATCGTGATTATTTCGATAACATTTGATCCGGCATTTGATTTTTTTCTGCCGGACCGCCATCAGAGAAGAGGCCTGGATTATCCATTGATCCGCCATGCGTCGGTCAAGGATATGATCGAGTCTTTGGGGGTGCCCCATACCGAGGTGGGAAGGATCTGTTTCAATGATCAGGATATTGATTTTTCCTTTATCCCGGACACGCCGGGAAAACTGGATATCCATGCAGTGAATGCGCCGTTTGACGTGCGCTCCCCGTCTATGCTGCGGCCGGAGCCCCTGGACCGGGTCCGGTTCATCGCGGACGTGAATGTACTCAAACTGGGGCGGCTGCTCATTTTACTGGGGTTTGACGTGGCCTGTTCCTCATCGTTTACCGATACCGAGATTGCCGATCTGGCTGAATTGGAATCCCGCATTGTCCTGACCCGGGACACCACCTTGCTGAAGCGCAGAAAAATTGTGTTTGCCAGAAGAATCCGGTCCAATCTTCCCTATGACCAGGTGGTGGAGGTGGTGGATTTTTTCGGGCTCCGGAATCAGACCGCGTTTTTTTCCCGGTGCACCCAATGCAACCAGCCCCTGGTGAAAGTGGCCAAAACCGACATCCTGCACCGGCTGGAACCTAAGACAAAAAAATATTTTACTGACTTTTTCCAATGCCCGGCATGCCGGAAAATATTCTGGAAAGGCTCCCATTATGATGCCATGAAAAAAACATTCACCTCTCATGGCCTGAAAGCCCCCGACAAATGATAACCGCAAAACCAGTCCGGTCTCCGCTTAAAACTGAAAACTTAACACTTAACACTTCCATTTAAAGGAGTAACACACCCCGCCCATGTTCATCCCCACATTTACCACGGTTTTTTCCGCTGTGTTCCAGCTGTTTCTCATATCGGCCGCCGCCGGGATTCTGGTGCGGACAAAAATTGTGTCCCAGTCCCATGTTCAGGCGTTGTCCGCCGTGACCGTGAATATTTTTCTGCCCTGCCTGATCGTGGTCAAGACCGTGAGCCAGTTTGATCCGTCCGGATTTGCCCAATGGTGGATTCTGCCGCTGTCCGGGGTCCTGATCAGTCTGACCGGTCTGGGTATGGCATTTGCGCTGTTCGGCCGCGGACCGGAAAAACGGGCATATATCTCCATGGCCAGTTTTCAGAACGCCATCTATATTGTGCTGCCCATCGGCCAGCTGGTGTTTCCGGACCAGTTCGACCGCCTGGCCCTGTATTGTTTTCTGCTGATTTTGGGCCTGTCTCCCATCATGTGGAGCGTGGGCA
Source organism: Desulfotignum sp. (assembly GCA_021737695.1). Classification (GTDB taxonomy): domain Bacteria; phylum Desulfobacterota; class Desulfobacteria; order Desulfobacterales; family Desulfobacteraceae; genus Desulfotignum. The sequence continues at coordinate 11,014 of JAIPDL010000014.1, forward strand.
AGGTGCTGATCAGCGGGGACAAGGATGCCGCCATAAGGTGGCAGGATTTTGTCACCCCGCCCCTGGTGGCGACCCTGGCCGCCATCTTTCTGGTGGTATCCGGCACATCCGCGGCCATACCGGATAGCCTTTTGTCTGCCATGGACCTGCTGGGCCAGGCCACCGTGCCTTTGGCCGTGTTCATCCTGGGGGCCACTCTGGGCAGCATCTCTTTGACAGACATGCCGCCGTTTGCCGATGTGATCCGGGTCACAGGCGTTAAATTCATCCTGGTGCCGGCAGCCGCCTTTGCCGTGATGTATGGGCTGGGGCTGTATCAGAGTATGCCGCTGTTCTGCAGCCTGATCATTCTCCAGACATCGTCCCCGCCGGCCACCAACCTGATTCTCATGGTGAGAAACTATGGGGGGGATGAGAGGTCCGTTGCCAGCATGATGCTGCTCCAGTATCTGGTGTGCATCCTGGCCATGCCGCTGTGGCTGTCGTTGTGGCAGACAGTCACGGGCTGATGCCGGCTGGTTTTCTTTTGCATTCCACCCGGTTTTGCCGTATCATGATTTTGTCACGCATACAGAAAATCAATCAAAGGATCTGTCCATCATGAAAAATCTTATGATCTGTTTTTCAGCCGGGTGTATCGGCGCTCTGGTCAACAGCCTTGTGGTATGGCAGTTTGGAGAAAACGGGGTTGCCCAGTGGCTGGGCGTATCCATTGCACCGGCCCTGACACCGTCGTGGCTGTATCCGAGAATCGTGTGGGGCGGCATCTGGGGATTGCTGTTCATCCTTCCGTTTTTAAAATCCCGGTATATGATCAAAGGCAGTCTGCTGAGTCTTTTTCCCACAGCCGTTCAGCTTTTTTATATATTCCCTTATGTGAGCGGCAACGGGTTTGCCGGCATGGATCTGGGCATGTGGACTCCCGGTCTGGTGGTTGTTTACAACTGGGTCTGGGGAATTGTCACGGCCGTATCTATCCGGTTTTCAAGGTAACTCCGAAAAAGAAGGGGGGTTATGATCCGGTTAATATGTCATGGACCTTTCCGGCAATGTCCTGCATGGAAAACGGCTTCTGGATGAACGATGTCTGTTGGATCTTTCCGCCCTGCCCGGCAATGATATTGTCGGTGTAGCCGGACATGAACAACATCCGGATTTCCGGAAAAAGTGCCGTCATCTGCCGGGCCAGGTCCTGGCCGTTCATTTCCGGCATGACCACATCCGTGATGAGCAGGTGAATTTTGCCGTTGCGGGTTTTGGCCAGATCCAGGGCCGCTTTGGGGGAGGTTTCCGTCAATACCGTGTATGTCAGTTGTTCCAGCATGGTTTCAAGCAGTTCCAATATGGCGATTTCATCTTCCACCACCAGGATGGTCTCCCCGTTGCCCACAGGAATATTTTCGGGGGACTCTTTTTTTGACGTCACAACTGCATCCTTGTACCGGGGCAGGAAAATGTCAAATGTGGCGCCTTTTTCCGGCCGGGAGTCCACATGAATGAACCCCTGGTTCTGTTTGACAATGCCATACACCGTGGACAATCCTAAGCCCGTGCCTTTTCCCACTTCTTTGGTGGTGAAAAAAGGATCAAACAGATTGTCCAGGGTATGCTGATCCATGCCGCATCCATCATCCGTCACGCGCAGCCGCACGAATTCGCCCGGAATCACCCCTGACAGATCAGAATCTTCCTGTTCATAAAATACTTTTGTTTCTGTTTTTATGGTGATATGCCCCACATCCTTGATGGCATCCCGGGCATTCACGCACAGGTTGGCCAGGATCTGATGAATCTGGGATGGATCCATTTGCACGGTCCCGGTGTTGTCACCGGGTTCCCACACCAGATCGATGTCCTCACCCAGGAGCCGGCGCAGTATCGTCAACATGCCTTCCACGACCTGATTCAGATCCAGTACCCGGGGAGAGATGGTCTGTTTTCTGGCAAATGCCAGCAGCTGCCGGGTAATATCCGCCGAGTGTGTGGCCGCATCCCGGATCTGGTGCACATGGTTGTACAAGGGTGCGGAGGAATCGATTTTGTCCAGTGCCAGGTCCGCATGCCCGAGAATCACATTGAGCATGTTGTTGAAATCATGGGCCACCCCGCCAGCCAGCCGCCCGATGGACTCCATTTTCTGTGTCTGCAACAGCTGCATTTCCAGGTGGTGTTTTTCCGTCACATCCAGCAGAAAGCCCCGGATATGATCCAGGCGGCCGTTTTCATCAAACACGGCTGCCGCGTTTTCAATGAGATGAATCAGGCTGCCGTCGGTTTTCTTGAATTTGGTTTCATAGGCAGACACTTTCCTGTTTTCAACCAGGGTATCCAGAAATTGCCTGCGTTCCTCACGGCAACTGTATATGTCAGCGATGGGGGTATTCAATGCCTGATATTTATCTTCAAACCCGAAAATATCCAGATATTTCCGGTTACAGTCAATCAGACGACCCAGAGGGGTTGAAATATAAGCCCCGGCGATGTTTTCTTCAAAATAGGCCCGGTATCGCTCTTCACTTTTTTCCAGGGCCTGTTTTGCCGCTTTGTGTTCTTCAATCTCTTTTTGCAGATGTTTGTTCAGCTCCGACAGTTCGCCCGTGCGGTGAGTCACCCGGTTTTCCAGCATTTTTTTCTCATTCACCACCCGCGTGTACAGCAGAAAAATAACAAACACCATGACCAGTATCACCAGCAGCATGGCATCAAAGTAAATCGTGTCGCAGATCCAGACCGCCTGGAGGGTGCCGATAATTTTGTCATCATATCGAACCGGTGACACCAGGGTTTGCCGCGGGACCAGTTTCAAGGGAGAAAAAAACCGATCCAGGATGCCGGCAGAGGTGCCAGACACTTTTTGAAACACATTCCCCCGGGTATCCATCACCCTGACCGAGGCATAATTTTCCAGTTCTGCAGCAAGCAGCAGGTACTGGGAAACCCCTTCGTCATTATGGTTCCACAGGGCATTGGCCACAATATCAGCATGGACGGCAATGCTCTGATGGGCTTTTTCCCGGACCCGGATCTCATGGATGATCACCAGGGTGCCGAATATGGCCACAAGCAGAATCGCTGCAACGGCAGTATAATTTTTTCGGATCAAAACAGGCCTCTTTTCATATCACTCATCTGTTGCCGGGTCTGCCGGGTCGGCAGTACGCTGTTCAATAATGGCGGCATCCACTCTGTCGATAATGGCCTTGTCCGTTGCTTTGCTGAACAACAGATACCGTTGGTTTCCCCCGGGCATATCTGAAAACCGGATCAATTTGAAATTGTCAGACAACAGGCCGGAGGACTGGACCAGTTCGAGGGCTTCTTCCTGGGAAATAAAAAAATAATCTGCCAGCCCGTCATGGACAAGTTTGAGCATACCGATATTTTCCGCGGCCGTCATCTTTTGACGGGGGTCAAGTGTTAAAATCATTTCATCGATAAACCGGCCATAGGAATACCCGTTCTTGCGCAAAAGTATCACCTCCTGATTCCCCAGCGTCTGTGCCAGAAGCCGGCCGGATACAAGCCGAAAATTATCGGCCCGGGCCAGGGCGATCATGGGTTTATCCCGGTATATGGCCGAAGAATACACGGCATATTTTTCCCGGTCCGGATTTTTGAACCAGCCGATGGCACAGGTATTTTTCACCTTGAACCTCACCATGTCCAGCTGTCGGGCTGCGGGCATTTTAACCCAGTCGGCGCGGACATTTGCCGCCAGAAGCGCTTTTTTCACGGGATCCACACACAGGCCGTATATGCCCAAGGGTCCGGTGACATAATAAGGCGGCCGTTCATGGTAAAGCATGGTGATATCTGAATCAGAACGGGTGTCGGAAATCACGGGCATGGGATCCGGATGAAATATCCGGCCGGCCAGAAACGGTTTGGCATACAGCAGAACCACGGCAAGACACAGACAAAATATCGGTATCTTCCACCCATTGGATCTGGTTTTGGGTGCCATCTCTTTTAACGTCATGATTTATTCCTGAATTCCTGTCACACGCGTTTCACGGGCAGCAGCCAGTTTTTTTCTTTGGCGGCACACACCAGCCGGGTCAGCCCAGAAAAAGTCTGCTCAGCACTGATATTGTGGTCAATGAATACCGGATTTCATATCCTTTGTTTTATATTGATTGGGTGAAAAATACAGCACTTCAAAAAAAAAATCCAGGAAAACCGGGGATTCGACCCTGAGACAATATTTTTAATGAACGAAAACAGAACAAGCCGGATTCCGGAAAACCGTTGCCTGAAGCGGTGATTCTGTAATTAATCAGCATCCACGGGATATCCCGGTTGATTTTGCCGGGGAATGCATTATTCTTATGACTGTTGCCGGGCAGAATCGTCCGGCATATCACCCAATCATTAACGGAGGGACCCATGAAAATTGCATTCCCGGTCAAAGAAGATAAAGGACTGGACAGCCTGGTCAACGACCATTTCGGCGTGGCAGAGTTATTTCTGGTGGTGGACCTTGAATCCGGAGATATCCAGACCCGGACCAACCAGAAAATTGAAAATCCCAATGCCGGCTGTAAAACCAAACTGTTCCACGACGCGGAATCCGTGGATGCCATGGTCACCAAGTGTATCGGAGACGGGGGGCAGCGAAACATGCACGGCGCCGACATTTGTGTTTATGCCGCACAAAAAGACACCGTGGGCGAAAATTTAGAACTGATGAAATCCGGAGATCTCCAGCTGTTTCACATGTTCGATCTGTGCCAGGGCAAAAAAAACAAAAAACAGGGCGGTTGCGGACATCATCATTGACACCTTGTTGCCGATCCTCAAAAAACAGCACGTAAAGGAGATTATGGATAATCCGGAAGACGATGCGTATTTGAATCAACTGTACACCATGACCCGGGGGGATACAGATGCCCAGGCTTCCATGTATGATATCGGTGCGGCCTTAGGCGTAGAAAAATCCGAGGCTGCCAGCCTGGCGGAGTCATTGTTCATTCAGGAACTGGCGGAACTCAAAACCCTGTCCGGCGGCATCGGCATCACGGCCAAGGGGGTGAAGGCCTTAGGCAAAGCATCGCCGGGCAATTCCCGGGATGAAGACGTGTCTTTAGGCCGGGGACCGGTTCTTGACCCTGACAAAAAAAAGCAGATCACCGGACTGCTGGCTGATATCAAAACCGTTCTGGAAAAAGAGACATCTTCTTATCCATGGATTGAAGAGATGGTGATGGATATCAAAACCATGGAAATCCAGCTGCTGTCCCCGAACCCTAAAACCGGTATTATCCGGGAGATTTTCAAATCCATGCACGGGAACCTGAAACAAATTGATGCCAACACATTGAATCAAACCCTGACTGCCATTATTTCAGCATAAAGGTGATATATCATGACCGGATCATTGACCATTCATCCCATTGTCCTGGGAACCAAAGTATTTGACAAAAGCATGATGACGTATCAGCACGGCCAGGGCCAGGCCTATACCATTCCCATCTATGCCTGGCTCATCAAGGGTAGTGATCAGACCATTTTAGTGGACACGGGCGAGATGCACCCCATCCAGTCAAAAGACCGGGAAGCGGCCATCAACGGCAAAATCTACACGTTTGAAGACGGGCTGGCCCGCCACGGGCTCACGCCTGAAGACATCGACATCGTAATTCACACCCATCTGCACACGGACCACTGCGAAAATGATTACAAATGCGAAAACGCCCGGTTTTTTGTTCATGAAAAAGAACTGGAATCCGTGCACAATCCCCATCCCCTGGACTACCGGTATCTGGAGGACTATATCGAGGATGTTGAAGACAACGGCCAGATACAGGTGTTGACCGCGGACACGGACATCGTCCCGGGCATCCGCATGGTCCACACCCCGGCCCATACCCGGGGCGGCATGACTGTGATGGTGGATACGCCCAAAGGCAAAGCCGCTATCACGGGATTCTGCATTATTGACGAAAACCTGGACCCCCCGCCGGAAATCCTAGGCATGGAAATGGCCGTGATCCCGCCCGGCACCCATGTGGATGTCTATGCGGCATATAATATTCTGGAAACCGTAAAAAAACAGGCAGATATTCTCATTCCCCTGCACGAACCGCGGTTTGCAGGCATCGACGTGATCGGCGCGTAAATTTTTTTGATTTTTTTGATATAAATCAAGGAATAAATCTTTCCCCTTGTGTATCGTAGGTATCACAAGGGGGAAGATAAACCGGCAATCGGGTGACTGATTGTCTCTTCCAAAGATATCGTAAAAAAATTTGTTCATAAACTGATTTTCAAGGAGATGAGTATGCCCAAGGATACCCCTGTCACCAAACAGGTGCCTGCATCGGATTTGACCACTTGTGAAGCCACCCGCCAGATGCTGGAGAAAGCCAGAAAAGACGGCGTTGTTCTCAACCTGGACCGGGCCGTGGACATGAAACCCTGCCCCATCGGTGTGGAATCGGCCTGCTGCAAACATTGCTTTATGGGGCCCTGCCGGATCAATCCCAGGGACCCGTACAAAAAAGTCGGCATCTGCGGTGCCACCATCGACACCATCACGGCCCGGAACCTGGCCCGGAATGTGGCCACGGGATCAGCGTCCCATAATGACCACGGCCAGCACATCCTTCATTTGTTCAAAGGGATTATCGAAAAAAGCGTGACTGATTTTTCCATTGCCGATACCCTGAAACTGCAAAACCTGGCAAATGAGCTGGGCATTGATACTGAAGACCGGTCTGTGGCAGATGTGGCAAAAGACCTGTGCGATGAGCTGGAAAAAACCTTTTCCAATGTGGACGGAGAAATGCCGTTCATGAAACGGGTGCCCGCCGCCACCCTGGAACTGTGGCGCAAGGACGGCATCGTTCCCAGAGGCGCCATGAAAGAGATCATGGAACTCATGAGCCGGACCCATATCGGGTGCGACCAGGATTACAACCACCTGATGAAACAAATCAGCCGCACGGCCCTGGCTGACGGCTGGGGCGGTTCCATGGTGGCCACGGAACTGTCCGACATCATGTTCGGCACGCCGGCTCCCATTGTGGCGGAAGTGAACATGGGCGTTCTCAAACAAGACCATGTGAACGTGATTGTCCACGGACACGAACCCGCCATGTTTGAAGGCATGCTGGCGGGGGTGAACGATCCGTTCTTCATCCAGGCTGCCAAAGACAAGGGGGCCGCCGGCATCAACCTGGTGGGCATGTGCTGCTCGGGCGCGGAGATGATGTCCCGTCACGGGATTCCCCATGCCGGCAATTTCTCATCCACGGAAGCCGTCCTGGTCACAGGGGCCGTGGATGCCATGGTGGTGGATATCCAGTGCATCAAGCAGGGACTGGCCCAGGTGGCAAAATGTTATGACACCCATCTGATCACCACCAGTGACCGGGCACACATCGAGGGCGCCACCCACATTCAATTTGACGAAACCGATCCCCGGTCCTGCACGGATGAAGTCCTGATCAAGGCCATCTCCCGGTTCGGGTCCCGAAGCCAGCCGATCCAGATTCCCAACCAGGTCCAGAAAGGGATCCAGGGATTTTCCCATGAATACATCGAATACATGCTGGGCGGCACGTTCAGAGGGTCTTATTCTCCGTTGAACGACAATATCATCAACGGCCGGATCCGGGGCGTGGCCGGGGTGGTGGGCTGCACCAACCCCAAGGTCAAGCAGGATTACGTGCATGTGGAACTGGTCAGGGAACTGATTAAAAACGATGTGCTGGTGCTCCAGACGGGATGTTCCCAGATCGCCCTGTCCAAAGCGGGCTTTCTCACGCCTGAAGCGGCGGCCCTGGCCGGACCGGGACTGTCCGAGGTGTGTGAGACCGTGGGAATGCCGCCGGTATTGGGCTTAGGGTCCTGTGTGGACAACACCCGGATTCTGATTGCGGCCTCCGCCATGGTCAAGGCCGGGGGATTGGGCAACAGCATTGCCGATTTGCCCGCAGCCGGGTGTGCGCCGGAATGGATGAGTGAAAAAGCCCTGGCCATTGGTCAGTATTTTGTGTCTTCCGGGGTTTACACGGTATTTGGTGTGGGATTTCCGGCTCTTTCCGGCACCCGGTTCCATGATCTTTTGTTCAACGGACTGGAACAGCAGGGATACGGCAAATGGGGCATGGCCAAGGACCCCATTGAAATTGCCAGACTCATGATCGATCATATTGACAAGAAACGCAGTCAGCTGGGCATTGACAAGGCCCGGGAAAGAGTCCTGGTGGACATGAACGACCGCCGGGCCCTGGCCTGATGATTTCCGGGGTGGCTGCGGATGTCAACCGCAGCCACCCACCCCTCATTCCGGCACCTCGGGCAACCGGTCCTGCCGGCCGGTGAAAAAAAATTGACATCCCGCGCAGGCCCTTATATAAATAAGCGGACAGACAATCAAAAACAAGGATCCTGTGCATGGGCCGAAAGAGCATCTCCCATATCCGAAAACCTGAAATCCTTCACCATACCTATAAAGTGGTGGAAGACGAAGGTTTCATGGGTATGACCATCGGTAAAGTCGCCACCCGCATGGGGGTCAACTCCGGACTGCTGATCCATTATTTCAAAAGCAAAGAAGGCCTGATCATGGAAATGGTGGATTATCTGTTCAAAATTTCCATGAAAGCCTATCACGCGGAACTGGAAAAACACACGGCCCCCAAAGACCGGTTTCAGTGCCTGATGCGCATTTTGTTCACCACCAGCGGTAAAGGGCCCCAGCGGGATGCCGTGTTCTGGTCCTGTTATGCCATGGGGTTCAGAAATGCCGATATCCGGGACCGGATCCAGGCCATGCAGAAAAAATTCATTGCTTTTGGCATCAGAGAAATCACGGCCTGGGAAAAGGCCGGTCTGGTCAGGGTTCCGGACAAGGAAAAGGCTGCGGCCACGATTCTTGCGCTTTCCGAAGGGTTCGGCATCCTTCGCAATTCATTGAGCCACCTGGATTCTCTGGAAGAAATCGCCCGGAGCATGCGGCAAAGTGCTTTGGATGCATTGGGTGCCGGTGCCGTGGGCACGGGCAATGACGCTCCGGCTTCAGAACCTGAAGCCATCAGATCAGCAAAGACAGCGTCAGGGGAATAAAAGCAACAGTCTGCAGGGACAAGTCAACCACGATTTGCATCTGTTGAATCTCCCAGTCACTGTTAAACATGCTTTGTAGCAATTCCGCTTTTCAGGTTCTGTAATCTGCAGGATTAATCTCGTATTTTTTCAACCGGTACTGGAGGGTTGATTTAGGAACCCCCAGCAGGGAGGCGGCCCCGCTCGGCCCGCCGACGATCCCCCGGGTTTCCAATAGGGCACTCTTGATGCATCGAAGCTCCGATTCAGCCAGCCTGGTAACCCTTCTCCCGGGCCTTACGACACTGTCTCCGGGATTCGAGTTAAACGTATTTTCCGCCCCGCTGACCAAATTTTTCAGATCTGACACGGAGATACTTTCACCAGCCTTGATAATAATCATGCGCTTAATCAAATTTTTGAGTTCCCGGATATTTCCAGGCCAGTGGTAATCTGACAGAAACCGGATTGACCCATCCGTGTATCTCGGCACGGGGCGGTTCATCTCAAACGACTCGCGCTTATTGATCGTATCCAAGAGATAGGGGAGATCTCCTTTTCGTTCGCGGAGCGGAGGCACGTGGATCTTAATGATATTAAGACGATAGTAGAGGTCCTGGCGGAATTGTCCCTGGCTGATCAACTTGGGAACATCTCGGTTTGTAGCGGTGATGAGGCGGAAATTGACCTTTACTGACCGGTTGTCACCCACCCTCTCAAACCGATTTTCCTGGAGAACCTGTAAAAATTTTGCCTGAAGGGCAATGGGAATTTCTGCAATTTCATCCAGGAACACCGTTCCCTGACCCGCCATTTCAAACCGCCCGAGCCTGGTCGAATCAGCACCGGTAAATGCCCCTTTCGCGTGGCCGAACAGCTCGCTTTCAAACAGCGACGGTGTCAGAGCCGGGCAGCTCACCTTGACAAAAAGATGATCCTTTCGAAGGCTTTTCAGATGGATAAGGCGTGCCAGGTGGTCTTTTCCGGTCCCGGTTTCCCCGGTGATCAGGAGTGGGGAATCGATTCCAGCCACTTTTTCCACCAATTTCATGATATCGTCCATAGCCGAGGATACATATAAAAATTTTTGGGGACTGTAATCTTCAGAAGCGCTCCGGAGGTATTGTTTTTCCTGTTCAAGGTTATGCTTTTCCTTTATCAGTTGGGTAAACGAGATCATGTTGCCCACGGCAATGGCAATCTGATTGGACACATCCGGGAGGAGTTCTGACAGTTCCGACAGGTTATCCGGTCGATGCTTGAATGAAAGGTGGAAAGTTCCAATGATCCGGTTCCTCACAATCATGGGGAACGCCACTGTTGCCCCCAGGCCAGCTCTTACCATGGCACCGATGGAAGGATGTTCCGAGTAACAGGATAGGTCATCAATGATAACCGGTTTTTTGGACTGAATCACCATGTTGGCAACGGCACTGCTTGCCAGGTCCCGCTCATCAGCTCCAAACCCTTCCGGCTCCACACCTTCGGCTAAAGTAAAATATCTCAGAGATTGATTCACCTGGTTATAAAGAAAAATACTGAAACGATCATAACAAAAATGCTTTTTAAGCTCCGTTGACAGGGCCTTGAAAAAATCATCCTTGGATGTATTGGAAATCACGGCATTATTTATTTCCAGAAGGATCTTGTACTTGGTGGCCAAACTCCAATGCATTTCTTTATCCCCTTAGATTATCTGGTGTTCAAAGGCTCCGGGCTATCCCTTGAATTGCGGGTTCGATGCTGTCACGAAGCGTGCCGGGGCATTTGAACCGTGATGAACTGTTCCATGTCATAGAGTGACGGTATCATTTTCAGGCCCAAAGTCAAGCCCAATAGTGGGTTCATGAGTCCACTATTGGGCTTGACTTTGGGCCTGAACCAATGATTGCAGAAACTCAATTTCAATAAAAGTAATACAAAATCAAATGGTTAAATACAAGCTTAATCGATTGGCATACATGTTGCTCCATTATTTAAGCAAAACCATACAGCACTAATCATTAACAAGGTGAGATTATGATCCACGAGACATTGAAGGCAGATATTCTGATAATCGGTATGGGAGCGGCCGGGCAACTAGCGGCCCTGTATGCCCATGACGAAAACCCCGACCTAAATATCCTGATCGTCACCAAGGCCCTGAAAGGCAAAGGCGGCTGCAGCAGAATGGTTCAAGGCGGATTTAACGTTGTATTGAATGAAGCCGACTCTCATGAAAAGCATCTCATGGATACCCTCAAAGGCGGCCAGTACATTAATGATCAAGATCTGGCCAGGACTCTTGTTGAACAGGCCACCCCCACCATCAAGGAGATGGAGACCCGGTTCGGGTGTTTTTTTGACCGCAACCCTGACGGCACCGTACACCAGAAACCATTTGCAGGACAATCCTTTGACCGCACTGTTCACAAGGGCGATCTGACTGGAATTGAAATGATCAGCCGCATGACCGAACAGATCATGAAAAGAAAAATACAGGTGCTGGAAGAATGCCGTGCTGTAGACCTCCTCAAGGATAAATCCGGTCAACAGGTCACCGGAGCCCTGATCCTGAATATGAAACAGGGCAAATTCATCCGAGCCGAAGCATCTGCAACCCTGGTTGCCACCGGCGGAGGCCCGACCCAGTATCGATTCCACGCCCCCGGGCCTGAAAAATCCGTTGATGGCTTAGGCATGCTCTATCGGGCGGGAACGCTCATGCGGGATATGGAAATGATTCAGTTTCATCCCACTGGATTAATCATTGATGGCAGCGTTGTTGCAGGCTCCCTCCTGGAAGAAGGCCTCAGGGGATCCGGTGCCTATCTCTACAACGGCAACGGCGAGCGCTACATGAAAAACTATGCGCCAGATGTTGCAGAACGGGCAACACGAGACGTGGTCAGTCGCTCATCCTACCTTGAAATGATGGCTGGCCGCCATTGTGAAGAAGGGGGCGTACGAATCGACGCGGCCCACTTGGGGGCTGAGTTTGTACTGAAGAATTTTCCCGGCATGTGCAGTCGCTGCGCCCAGTTCGGTTATGACTTAGCCCGCGGCCCTGTACCTGTGTCCCCTTCGGCCCATTTTGTCATGGGCGGCGCCCGCATCAACAGGGACTGCGAGACGTCTCTGGACCGGCTCTTTGTTGCCGGTGAAGACGGCGGTGGTGTCCATGGCGGTAACCGCTTAGGCGGTAACGGTATCTGTGAATCCAGCGTCTACGGCAGACAGGCAGGCAAAGCTTTGGCACGGTTCATGGCCGATAATGGCACCGCACCGCCAGAAACAGACCCTGAAATGGTAGGAGAACTAATGGCAAAGTACCTGGCTCCCTTTGGCCGTAACGGCAAAGAAGAGCTCTTTGTCCTGCGCGATGAACTTAAGGAGTGCAACTGGAACAATGTGGGCGTTGTCCGTAACGCCAAAGACATGGCCACGGCCGTAGAGGAAATCAACGCCATCCGTGAAGAAGCCAAAACGCTGAAGATCTCCGGCACGAGAGCCTACAACATGCCATGGAATATCTACATCGATTTTTTGAACATGCTGGATGTTTCTGACATGGTGGTCGTATCGGCAATGGCCCGCAAGGAATCCCGGGCAGCCCATTACCGTAGCGATTTCCCGGAACAGGATGACGACAAAGGCCTTTTCAACAGCTTTCTGACCCGTAGCGCCGACGGCAAGCCGTCTCTTATCACTGAACCGGTTGATTTCATGTATAAATCACTCCGAGAATGCCAAATTCACAAGAAATAATAACTGATTTCAACCAACATTTATCAATACAGCATAAAGAGGGGAAACGACAAATGGAAGAAAAATTGAGCATCAAATACAGGAACCCGCTTCAGTGGGGAGAGTTCGATCCGGACAGACGCAGAAACATGTTCGTGGGTATGTGGGCATGGATGTGGCAGCGTATTTCAGCCCTTGCCATCGTATTTTTTCTGACACTCCACATCACCTTGACTTATCAGCCCTGGCTTCAGTTTTTGCTGCTCCTGTCCGTTACCTTTCACGCCACCCTGGGACTTCGCGTGATCCTCCTGGACTTTAACATAGTGAACGTCAAATACCAACGCGCCCTGATCTGGAGCCTCACCGGCCTGGGACTAGTGGTAATGATACTAATCTGGCGATCTATCTATTAACGTTTCTGAGTGAGAACAAAAAAACAAGGAAAGGAGGTCTCTTTTGGAGTCAACAAAAGGGAATACCCGCAAAATAGACGTATTTCGTTATGATCCGACACAGGGCGGAGATGGGCACTTTGATCATTTCGATCTTTACATTGACGATGAAACCAACACTACCATCCTGGATGTGTTGATCCGGCTCCAGAAAGAACAGGACTCAACCCTGTCCTTTCGCTATGCTTGTCGGGTGAATATGTGCGGCTCGTGCGGCATGGTCATCAACGGCCGGGAAGGCCTTGCCTGCAAAACCAATGTATCCGACTTCCCGGCAAAGCAGGGCATCACCATCCGGCCGCTGAACCACTTCCCTGTAGTTAAGGATCTGGTAGTGGATATGGGCCCTTTCTTCAAACATTATGAGGAATGCCTGCCTTTTTTCGAACCCAGAAAGATCATGGACGAACCTGCCATCATTCGGCCAGATTCCAAGGAGCGCATAGCAATCGGCCTTGCCACCGAATGCATTGCCTGCGGATGCTGTGTTTCCAGTTGCACCATGGCCAATTACCACGAAAATTACGCCGGACCCGCCCCCCTGAACCGTGCATTCACCCTTCTCATGGACAGTCGCGACGCCCTGTATGAAGAACGTATGGATAAGGTCCTTCAATCTTGTTACAACTGCCGTACCGAATTCAACTGTACCGAAGTCTGCCCCAAGGACATTAGCTGCACAAGGGCCATCAAATACATTCAACGTCTGGCAATAAAGGAACCGTTCAAATCGGTTGCAAAACCCAAACCCGCCCAGGATGTTGAAAGTTCTCCTGAACCAGAACCCATCATTATGAACACGGCTCCTGGCACCTCGCCGGTTATCCAGACACCTGCCATGGATGTAAAACATGACACCAGCCGGTGCAGGCATGAAAGCACGCCTGCCATACCTGTTGAAGCCATAGAGGCCAATAACACGAGTCGGCGAAGTTTTCTTGCCGGCTTAACGATGGGCATCGGTGCTGTTTCGGTCCTGACCGTGGGGGGGGTATTGGCTGCTTCTTTTGTGGGGCCTGCCATGCAGAAAAAACCGCCCCTGTGGGTGCCTGCCGGCAGTATCGAAAAATTTCCTGTTGGTCAGGTTTCAACTGTGAACCTGAGGTATACTGAAAATGTCGGTATTTATAAACAGGAACTTGTAAAACCGGTCCTTGTATGGCGTCCGCCCAACCAGAATAAGATCATTGTTTATAACAGTACCTGCACCCATCTCGGATGCACAGTCCATTGGGACGTAAACCAGAACTTGTTTCTCTGCGCCTGCCACGGCGGGGCATTTGCATTGGACGGCTCTGTCATGGCAGGCCCCCCCCCACGACCGCTGGATCATATGGAATTCAAGGTTGACAGCGGAAACCTTTTGATAGCAATGGTGTAATATGTCAAAATTAAACAAAATCATATGTCAACGAATCGGCTGGGATGCTCATCTAAAACCCTTTCTGTATAAAAAACTGCCATCAAACCTGGGCTGGTCTGCGACCCTGGGCAGCCTGTGCGTTATTTTGTTTGGCGTCATGGCGGTGACCGGGATGTTCCTTGCCATGTACTACAGCCCGTCACCGGACAAGGCCTACGCATCTATTGACTACATCATGAACGAGGTGCCTTTAGGCGCACTCCTGCGGGGATTGCATCACTGGGGTGCCGGCGCCATGGTTCTGGCAGTCTTCCTGCACCTGTTCTCTGTCTTCTTTTCCGGATCCTTCAAAGCACCCCGGGAACTGACATGGATTTTCGGTGTCTGCCTCCTTCTGATCACCTTGGGGCTCGGTTTTACAGGCTACCTCCTGCCATGGGACCAGAAAGCCTTCTGGGCAACTGTTGTCAGCGCCAACATTCCCAAGGACCTTCCGGTGATCGGACAGTTCATCACCAACCTGCTGTTGTCCGGCGGCGGTATCTCCGGTTTTACCATCACACGGTTCTATGCGATTCATATGCTGGTTCTGCCATCCTTAATGCTAATGCTGATCGCCGGACACATCTACCTTGTGCGCCTCCACGGCGTGTGCGAGCATGAATCGTCACATCCTGCCTGTCCTGCCGGAAAAACAACCCGGATTTACCGTTTTTTTCCTGAGCACATGGCCCGAAGCTCTGTGGTTTTCCTGGTAGTTCTGGGCATTATTTTCCTCTTATCCCTATTCGGGGAGATTCCCAGGGAAGATATTGCACGAACCATTGACGAAAATTATCTGCCCCGCCCAGAATGGTATTACATGTGGCTCTTCCAGCTCCTCACTTACTTTTCAGGTTCTACCGAGGTCATTGGCAGCCTGGTCATACCAACCTTTGGTGTATTGTTGCTATTCGCCCTTCCGTTCATTGAAAAATCAAAATTCATTGGCAGCGTCAACCGGCCCCTGGCTGTCGCAGCTGGCGTCACCGTCGTTGTCGGTATTGTCTATCTGTCCGTGACCGGATTTGCCGGGACGTTAAGCTACGGTAACACCTTCATGATTCCTAGTCGGACCCTGTCAAAGACGGAAAAAAATGGCCTCCGGATCTATGCACAACAGGAATGCGCATACTGCCATAACATCATGGGTAAAGGTGGCCGCAGGATAGGACCAGACCTTTCGAATATCAAGGCCAAAGGTCGAACTCGGGAGTATTTGGCGTCGTTTATTAAAGACCCTCAGTCCCAGAGCCGGTTTTCCGTTATGCCGAAATACGCTCTTCAAGAGGATGAACTCTACAATCTAAGCGAATTTATTCTGGCCCTTGATTTTACGACGAATGAACCGCGCACCATCAAGAATGAACCTCGCACCATCAAGAAGGAGGATATTATACCAAAGACAATCACCCCGTAACCGGAACAATTAACGAGCACCTGTAAACTATTTTGCACGGCTGAACACGTATCTTTGGGTACAGACCGGCCGACAAATGACCATACACACTAATCACCATCAACGGAGGAAAGCAACATGATTCAATTTCTAATTCATGAAAAAGCGGACACTGTTGGCGTCGCCACTGTCGTCATCAAGGCCGGCGAAAAGGTCCATGGGCTTTTTATGGACACCCAGGAACCGGTAGAGGTAACGGTCTCTCAGGATATTCCCCTGGGACATAAAATCGCCATGCAGGACCATGAAACAGACGGAGCCGTCATCAAATACGGTGCAGATATCGGACGGGTATCTGAGCCCATCAAAAAAGGTCAACATGTTCATATTCACAATCTGAAAACAAGGAGGTGGTAATCATGGGGAATCCTAAAATTATGGCATACAAGCGGGAAAACGGCCGCGTCGGTATCCGGAATCACGTCATCATCCTACCCCTGGATGACCTGAGCAATGCCGCCTGTGAAAAAGTGGCACACAACATCAAAGGCTGCAAAGCCCTGCCCCATGCCTATGGCCGGCTTCAGTTCGGTGAAGACCTGGAACTGTTTTTCCGGACCCTAATCGGTACCGGTGCCAACCCTAATGTGGCTGCGGTGGTGGTGATCGGAATCGAAACGGAATGGACAGATCTCATTGTCCAGGGAATCGCCAAAACCGGGAAACCCGTGGCCGGTTTCGGCATTGAGCGGCACGGCGAGATCAAGACCGTGGAAATGGCCTCTCAGAAAGCCAAGGAATATGTGCACTGGGCCAGCGAACGTAAAAGAGAGGAATGCGACTTGAATGAAATTTGGGTGTCCACCAAATGCGGTGAGTCCGACACCACCTCTGGACTGGCATCTAACCCGAGTGTCGGCAATGCATTTGAAAAGCTGGTGAATATGGGCGGCACCTGTTCCTTTGGCGAAACCAGTGAAATCACCGGGGCTGAAGACACAGTGAAGCAGCGGGGCAAAACCCCGGAAGCGGCAGAGCAGTTCATGTATTTCTTTGACCGGTATGCGGCCATGATTGACCGGAACAAAACCGATGATCTCTCCGGAAGCCAGCCCACCAAGGGAAATATTGCCGGCGGGTTGACCACCATTGAAGAAAAAGCGTTCGGCAATGTGCAGAAAATCGGCAAGACCATCAACTATGAAGGTGCCCTGGATAAAGCAGTGGCGCCCACCGGTCCCGGGCTGTGGTACATGGATACTTCCAGCGCGGCCGCCGAAGCGGTAACGCTGTGGGCGGCTGCCGGATTTGTGGCCCATCTTTTCCCCACCGGACAGGGAAACATCATCGGCAACTCCATCGAACCGGTAATCAAATTGACGGCCAACCCGCGGACAGCCGGTGACATGTCCGAACATATAGACTACGATTGTTCCGCCATCCTCCGTGGAGAAATGACCTTGGATGAATCCGGGGACAATCTGATCGAGCTACTGATCCGGACCTGCAACGGCCGGCTGACCGCCCAGGAGGTGCTGGGCCATGAAGAGTTTGTATTGACCAAGCTATATGAGAGTGCATAATCATCGATGATACAGCAACGTCCGATTTTTTGAAACACAGCTTCAGGCTTACCTCCTGAAGCACCATGAGCGGCCGTGCCGGCACACGCCATTACACCCTGACGCTACCGGCGCAACTGCTCAACCTTAAAACAAAGGGAATCGGACACAACATCCCTTGGAGGACTAATAATGGCTGATATTGATTATCAAATTGTTGAAGATGCTGCCAAGGAACTATACATCCGCGCCCTGTGCGACTTGCCGCCGGATGTCCGAGAAGCATTGAAACGCGCCTATGACAAAGAAACCAATCCCACTGCCCGTGAAGTTTTTAAGGCGATCTTCAAAACCATTGAGGTGGCGGATGAACATAAAACCCTGATCTGCCAAGACACAGGCCTTCCTATTTACATGGTGAAAATCGGCTCCCAGTTTCCCTGGAACGGGTTTCAGATAAAAAAACGGCTGGATATCGGTACCAGACGGGCTACTCAGGAGTTCCCTTTCCGGGGAAGCTCAACCCATACCCTGACCCGGGTCAACCCCCAGACATCCGTGGGAGAAGGACTGCCAGTGATTCATTATGATTTTATCGAGGATGCGGACCACTTGGATATCCTTATGATCCCGAAAGGTTCGGGATCTGAAAATATGAGTAAAATGAAAATGTTTTATCCTGCCCATGGGATATCAGCACTGAAAAAGTTCGTCATCGACACAGTTTTTGAAACCGGCGCAAACCCCTGTCCACCAGGTATCATTGGCGTAGGTCTCGGTGGAACGGCGGACCTTGTTATGAAACTTGCCAAGGAAGCCATTGCCCGTCCCGTGGGTCAGCGCCATCATGATCCTGAGATAGCCAAAATGGAACAAGAATTAGAAGAGGCCATCAATGATATGGGCCGGGGCCCCATGGGTCTGGGGGGGGACATAACTGCCTTGGCAGTCCACATCGAAACCGCCTATACGCATATAACACAGAATCCTATTGCTGTTAACACTCAGTGCTGGCCTGCCCGGCGCGCCAGGGCCCAAATACACCCTGATGGCCGAGTGGATTACGGATATTAATCATCACAAGGAGATCAACGAATGGCAACAACTCACCACCTTCAAACTCCTTTTTCCGACGACGTCATCAGGGGGCTTCACGCTGAGGACATCGTTTACTTTGACGGAACCCTATTCGGTATCAGGGACCTGACCCAGATCTATATGTTCGATCAAGGGCATACCCCTCCGGTAAGTCTTGAAGGAATGCCCTGCATTCATACCGCGCCCAGCCTGAAGAAAGTGGGGGACACCTGGGAAAAAATCTGCGTGGGAACCACTACCAGCACCCGGATGGACCGCTTTACTCCTGATCTTATTGCCCAGTACGGTGTGAAAGCCATTATTGGGAAAGGTGGTCTTTACGAGGGCAGCCTCAAGGCCATGCAGAAACATGCCGCAGTATACCTAGCCATTGTGGGCGGTTCAGCAGCCCTTGAAACACTCCAGATACAGGAAGTCGAGGCAGTATACTGGGAGCATCTCCATCCGGAGGCTTTGTACAAATTTCGTGTCAAGGATTTCGGCCCATTGACTGTGGCCATGGACAGCCACGGCAGGCACCTGTTCGAAGAAGTCAAGGAAGAGACACGGAAACGGCTACCCGAAATCTATCAACGGCTGGGCATCGAAGCATAATGTAAATAGATAGACCTTTCCACAGCGCCCGCGCGGGTAGGCTTCACGGACCCGCCCGCGCGATCATCATGCGCCGGGAAAAAACATGTAAAGACTATTGTGGAATAATGGAGATAGAATGAATTCAAGTTAACATAGATTGATTATTTAAGGAGGAATTATGAAAACCCGCTATTTACCGAGACTGTTGGCCATAACTATTATCATGATGTTTACCCTTGGTTCCATCTTTACGGGACAGGCGGCCGCCAAAACCTATACGTTTAAGATTGATACTTTTTGGGGACCGGAGTTCCATGCCACCAAAAATTCTGTCCTGCCTTGCCTTGACGTCATTGAAAAAGAATCAGACGGCCGAATCCAATTCAACATTTTTTATGCCCAATCCCTGGCTCAAGCCCGTGAAGGTTACGATGCCGCTGCCATGGGATTGCTGGACATCTATTTTTTTACCGGACCCAACTACGAAACCGGAAACATGCTTCGGGGTGCCATTTTCAGTCTGCCATTTTCCCTTCCAATGGGAAAAGACAATGTCAAGGCCGCCTGTCGCATTATGGAGACGGTCTACAACGACCAGGTTATCCAGGAAATTGACTCCAATATTGTGGTTTTGGGCTGGGGTGTCCTCAGCGAATACCGTTTCATGACCGTCGAGAAAGTTGAAACGCTAGAGGACATAAGGGGCATGACGCTCCGCTCTTCCGGCGGGTATCACGACGATATTATCAAATCCGTGGGCGCATCGCCCGAATCCATGTCACCCGGCGACATCTACGAAGCTCTGGAAAAAGGAATCCTTGACGGAGTCTTCCACACGTATGCCGCTGAATACGGCTGGGGAACCTACGAACCCATGAACTATGCTACCGACATGGGCATTGCAACCTTTCCTTATTATACCGTTATGAATAAACGAAAGTTTGACCGCCTGCCCAACGATCTCAAAACACTTTTACAGGAAAATTTCAAATCCAGCGCACCTGAAACTGGCTTCTCCTACTACAACGATGAAAATGAGCATTTCAAAGACATGGGCATTGAGCAGGTAACATTGAGCATAGACGTCAAAAACGAAATGTTAGAAGCAACCATGCCAGTCTGGAAAAAATGGATCGAGAAATGCGAAGAACGAAACATTGACTGGAAAGCGATCATAAAACCCCTTGAAGCCGCTTGGACAGCCAACAACCTTGAACCGAAGGGATGGATTAACCTTACCAAATAGATAGCTGGAACAATGTATTTTTCAAAGGTATTGGCCATTGAAATCGGTTTCCAATAGCCAATACCTAACTTAATGCAATTAATTGATCCTGAAAGTTTATGATAACGATCCTGAAGCTACCACACGCTTCAACCTCAATACGGCTAAAACAAATTTTGCGGGAGAGCACAATGATAAGAATCAGACTTTTTTTTGAGTTTGTGGGGAAACTGATGTCGGTCATGGGAACACTATGTCTGATATTCGTCATGATGTATATCGTAGGTAGTGTTTTTTCAAGGGCCATCATCGGAAAACCCTTTTTGGGAACATTTGAATTGGGAGCGATTTTTCTGCCGGTTCTTGCGGCCTTCTTTTATATGAACACGGATCTTCATGACCGGCACATCCGGGCTACCATTATATTCGACATGTTCAGCCCTCGGATTAAAACCGTTTTGAACGCACTCTACTCGCTGATCGGTGCACTTATTTTTTTCATGGTAAGCTGGCGGGTATCCATTTATGGGGTCAGGATGCATACCAATATGTGTGAAACTAGTGTCCTTGAAATGCCCGTAGCCCCGTTTATATTTGTCTACGCTTTTCTGCTGTTCTTTTATGCGCTCTATCTCATTGTCAAAGGGATCGATTATATAGGCGGATCCGCCTCCATGGCTACCGATGAAGACCATCAGAATCAATTAACAAAAAGTGCTTAAATGAACTTAAATGAATTCGTTTCTTTAACTTGAAACCAGTTTAAATTTTTAAAACCGGTTATGGAGGCAAAATGGGAACTTTTGTACTGGGTGGCATAGTTATCGGTTGTCTGCTTCTGTTGATACTTCTGGGTATGCCCATTGGATTCACGCTATTTTTTAGCGGATTCATTGGTTACTGGGCAGCGACGGACTTTATTACGGCCCTGAACTACGTAACGATTAAAGGTTATGGAATATTAGACTCTTTTTCATTCATGTGCATCCCTCTGTTTGTTCTCATGGGCTTGGTTGCCGCCGAGGCGGGATTCGTGTCTATGGCCTTTGAAACAGCAAAACGATGGCTCTCAAGGGTTCCTGGAGGAATTGCCCAGGCAACAACCCTGGCAAGCGCATTTTACGGATCTGTTTCTGGGTCAAGCGCGGCAATGGCTGCCTCCATGGGGGTGATTGCCTATCCAGAAATGAGAAAACTCAATTACAACCCAGGATTCAGCGCCTCCTGCATCGGCATCGGAGGGACTATCGGGATACTTATTCCGCCGAGCGTTCCCATGATTTTCTATGGCATCATCATGGACACCTCCATATCACAGCTTTTCATGGCAGGCCTGATTCCCGGTATCATCCTGACAATTTTTCTGCTCATCACCATATGGATCATTGTCCTGATAAGGCCAGACTTAGTGCCCAAAGAAACCCAAATGACATATACTTTTGCTGAAATGATCTCGTCTTTAAAGTACATGATTCCCATAGTGATTCTTTTCGGCATTGTTGTGGGCGGAATATACGCCGGGATCTTTACACCCTCTGAAGCCGGAGCTCTGGGAGCATTTGCCGCCTTCGTCATGGGGTTCATATCAAAAACGCTGAACAGGCAAAAAATTCTCACTATACTGAAAGAAGCCGGCCTGATCAGCGGCATGCTCTTTCTAGTCATCTGGGCCGCCCATATTCTAAGCGACTTTTGCATTGTCAGTGGGTTGGGCAATCAATTCGGAGACCTGATCATGAGCCTTGGTCTTCCCAACTGGGGAATTTTGGTTGCCATCGTTATTGTCTTCCTGATTCTGGGCATGCTGATGGAGGTTAATGCCCTGTTTATGATTACCCTGCCTATTTTCGGCCCAATTATTACCAATATGGGATTCGATCCTATCTGGTTCGGTGTTTTCGCCACCATCCTTGCCGAAGCCTGCTTGATCAGCCCGCCTGTGGGACTGAATGTCTACGTTCTTAAAGGAGTGACCACCGACACAACCATTGAAAACATTTTCAAATGGATCATGCTTTTCCTGCCGGCCATACTCATCCTGCTGGCGCTGATCGTTATCTTTCCCTCCATTGCTACCTGGCTTCCGAATACCATGTAGCACCATCTTGCAACCTCAACGTGTTCAGACACTACAACACCAGCGGCGCCTGAACACGTTGAAACACTACTACCCTTTGATAAAATAGGAAAACAGCAATCATGTCACCCGTTGAGATACTCATTATCAGCCTAGCGGTTTTCGGTTCAGCCATGATCAAGAACGGTGTCGGCGTCGGTGCCGGTATTTTTCTTCTGCCCATTCTTACTCTGGTGCTTCCACCGAAACTGGCACTGGGACTGGGTGCTCCGGCCATGCTGATTTCCGATATCGTCGGGGTAAAAAATTACTGGCTGGAATGGGACAAAAAAGAATTATCATTCCTTATCCCCTTTGCAGCATTAGGCGTCATTTTCGGGTCCTACATCATTGACATCATCCCCGACTACTTGTTCAAACAAATCATAGGTGCTTTTGCCATAGGTTTTTCATCAATGCACATAATTAAAACAGTCCGGATTGGATATACAAGCAAAGAAAGACAGACATCCGGAGGACAGCCAAAACGATTCGAAAGTCGCCCGTTCGTTTCTATGCTGTGCGGCTTCCTAGGAGGATTTGCAAGCACAGTGGCCCATGCTGGTGGCCTTATGATGAGTTTTTTCATGTTTCAAAAAAATGCCAATTCCCGGATCTTTGTGGGCACTCTGGTCTTTTTTTTCGCTTTGACCAACCTCTTCAAAATCGGGGCTTACATGAAAATCGGGATCATAACCAGCCAGGTCATGCTCCTGGTAGCTTCACTTTCACCGATGATCATCCTCGGCGGCCTAGTAGGAAACCGTTTGAACAAAAGGATACCTCAGAAAATGTTTCGGCTGGTGATTCTCCTGATCATTTTTTTTATCGGGCTTCGACTTCTTTGGAAAGCGTAATCTTCTATCTCTGTTGTGAAAGGACCTGTCAGACTTCTGTTCGATATCGGCCCACAAAGAACGGTGTCCGAACCCGAAGCCATCAGATCAGCAAAGACAGCGTCAGGGGAATAAAAGACAGCAGCGTGGAAACCATGATGGCACCGGATGCCAGATCCGTGTCTGAATTCAACTGCCCGGACAGCACATAAATCGCTGTGGACGTGGGCAGAGAAAAAAAGATCATGCCCGCGGTAAACGCCGTGCCCGTCACCTGAAATCCCTTGAGCAGCAAAAACCCTGACAGCGGCAGCAGCAGCAGCTTGATCCCGGCGGCCAGCAGCGATACCCCGGCATGATCGGCCAGGCCTTTGAACCGCAAGGACCCGCCGATGGAAATCAAAGCCAGGGGCAGGGTCACAGCGGTCATCAGCGAAAACGTATTTTGGACAAACACGGGAAACACCAGATCTGACCGGGAAAACAAAAATCCGACCACACATCCGATAATCAAGGGATTGGATACCAGGGCCCGGACAAAATATGTCAGGTTTTTCCGGATGGAGGGGCTGCCGCCGGAATACCATACCAGCACGGACACGGACAGCACACTGACCAGCGGAATGACCACCCCGACCAGAATCCCGAAATGACGGACCCCGTCTTCGCCCAGCACCGTCAATACCAGAGCCATGCCGATATAGGTGTTGAATCGAAAACAAGCCTGGCAGAACGATCCTGCCTGAAACGCGGAAATCTTAAAATACCGAATCGCCGCAAGGCTTGCGGCAAATGCCAGAAACACCCCGGAAAGCCCTGCCAGGCAAAGGCCGGCACTC
This sequence comes from Desulfotignum sp., assembly GCA_021737695.1. Taxonomy (GTDB): domain Bacteria; phylum Desulfobacterota; class Desulfobacteria; order Desulfobacterales; family Desulfobacteraceae; genus Desulfotignum. The sequence goes on from JAIPDL010000014.1 coordinate 35,299, forward strand.
ACGCCCTGATCCGGGGTACTGGTCCCGATTTTCCAGAACAGCATAACCGGAAAAAACACATAATATACCAGCCGGTCGGACATGGCCAGAAACCGCGGGTCCGTCATGCCGGACGATTTTAAAATCCGGCCGAGCAGCAGCAGGATAAATAAGGGAAACAGGGTATTGAGGATCAGCATGTCAGAGAATGAACATCCGGTTTTCTGTGACGCTCAGAAACCGGGCACGGGTTTCGGTCACCTGGATGACGCTTTCAATGCCTGCGGCAAACCGGTCTTTAAAAATAAATTTGGGTTCCACGGCAAACACCATGCCGGGCATCAGTTCCTGGGGATTGTTTTTGGACAGAACCGGGGACTCCACCAGTTCCAGGCCCACGCCATGGCCGATAAACCGGGATTTAAGGTCCGGCAGTCCCAGAAACGCCTCAGCCAGACCCAGTTTTTCCGCCCGGTTCACAGCCGCAGAGAACACCTCGCCGGCCGGGATACCCGGCTCCATCTTCTCCAGGACGTGATGCAGGATATCAATGGCTGCCTGGCCGGCCTGTTCAGCATCTGATGGCAAGGTGCCCAGCACCAGCATCCGGGTCTCGTCCATGTGGTATCCGTTAACCATGGTGCCTAAATCCAGAAGGATGGGTTCGTTTCTCTGAATCAATTTATGTCCGGCCCCGTATGGATAGGCACTGCATGTGCCCGTGCCGCACACGGGGCTGTCCAGGGCCCCGCCCTGCCCGCCGGAAACCCCGCTCATGAGATGATGGGCAAACCCTTCGGCCCGGTAATGCCGCACCAGAAGTTTGCCGGAATGACCATGGGCCCGGGCAAAGGCTTCCACACGGCCGCAAAAAGCGATCTCCGATTCTCCGGGGGTCATGTTTTCACAGACAAATGAAAAGGTCTGCCGGGACAGGTCAGCCACAGCCTGCATCTGTTCAATCTCCCAGCCGGATTTGATCATGCGGCATTCCGTGATCAACGAGGCGGCATCCGTGAGAGCGGCTGGATGAAACAATGTGTCAAAAAACTGAAAATCCCGCACGGGCACCACATCAAACGCCAGGCCGATGGACTGGGGCCATGCATCTTGACGCGATTTGATAAGGCCAGGGATGCGGGTGATGGATGCCACGGGAATCACGGCATCGATCCCGGTTTCCGCCAGAGCCCGGGGCAGATACCGTTTGACAAACAGCAAAGGATCCTGGTCCAGGGGCACATACAGATAGGCATCCTGGGCCGTGCCGGAAAAATAATAGATATCGGGTTTGTGGGTCAGAAACACCGCTTCGGTGCCCGTATTTTCCATGCGGGTTTTCAGGGCATGAATCCGGCGGGATATTTCAGAAACCGGGACCCGTGCCAGCAACGCTTCAGTTTTCATCCAGAATTTTTTGGATGCTCTGGAGAAGATCCCGGGGACTGACCGGTTTTTGAATATATTTTTTGATCCCCATCCCAGTGGCCGTGTCTTCGGAAATATCTTCACTGAAACCGCACCACAGAATAATCGGCATATCCGGCCGGATTTCCAGAATGTTTTCAGACAGTTTATCGCCTGTCAACTCCGGCATGGTCATGTCCGTGATCACCAGATCCACCCCGTTGGGGTCTGATTCAAAGGCCTTCAGCGCAGCGGCCCCGTTTTCAAACAATACCACCTCATATCCGTGGCCCGTCAGAAATTCCTCATAAATCTGGCGAATCGCTTTTTCATCATCCACCAGCATAATGATTTTTCCGCTGCGTTGAGACGGGGTCTTTGATACTGGCCGTGCCGGTGCCCGTTCCTCTGACGCCGGTTCTGTTTCAGCCCCGGCCACCGGGAAAAAGACCTCCACCGTGGTCCCTTTGTCCGGTTGGGTGTGAACAATCAGCATACCGTCATGGTCATCCACAATCATCTGAACGTCGTTTAGATCCATGCCGCCTGTCAATTTTCCAGACGTTTTGGCATCCGTATCCGGATGGACGGGGGTGTCAGGCGTTTTTCCATTTCTGTCGTGCCCCGTATCGGCAACAGACAGTTTCAGATACTCTCCTGCAGGCACTTGTTTGCCCTGAATCTGCCGGGGTTGAATAATTTTTTCATCCGTCAGTGATACTGTCAGCACCCCCCCGTTTTTTTTTAAGGTCTGATATGCATTCAGGCACAGGCCCATGAACATCTGATGAATTTTTGCCGGATCCGCCGGTATCATCTGTTTTGAATCCAGGCGGGTTTCCATTTCAATGAATGCCGGGAAAGACGACCGGAGCAGTTTCATGGATTCTTTGACAATCAGATATACCCGCAACTGTTTTTTCTGATCCCCGGTCTCACGGCTGAAGGCCAATACCTGCTGCACCAGTCCAGCCGCACGCTGGGCCGCCGCTAACACCTGATCCATTTGTTCTGAGGCTTTCCGGGGATTGTCCAGACTGATTTTAGCCAGCTGGGCATAACCGAATATCCCGGAAAGAATATTGTTGAAATCATGGGAGATGCCGGCCGCCAGCGTGCCCAGGGCTTCCAGTTTCTGTGACTGCTGCAGGCGAAGGGCCTGACTTTTCTGCTCGGTCATATCCCTGGCAATGCCGTGAAAACCGACAGGGTTTCCATCCACGCCAGTTACAAGGGACACAGACGTATCCACATGCCGGACAGATCCGTCCTTTCGGATGAGCTGCCAGTCAAACGCTTTGCATCCTTTTTTAGTCTGATACACCTGATTGAAGGTCTGAAACACTTTTTCGGCATTTTCTTTGTCCATGAAAATCCGGTTATTCATCCCGGTCATTTCCGAAGGATCATATCCTAAAATATCACACATGGCCTGGTTGAAACTGACAAGATTTCCTGCCAGATCAACCTCGTAATATCCGTCTTCAAGGGATTGGACAATGGCTTTGAATTTATTGTCTGCCGCAGGCATTGGTTTCCTTTTGTTTTTCAACACACAATTTTTTTAACGATATTTTTTTTAGCTTATATCAAAGTTTTGCGCAATGCAACGTGTCTTGTCTGAAATTTCATTAAAACCCGGAACAAAAACCATGCCTTGAATTGACAATTCAGACCCAGACCTTATGATAAAGCAACTTTTAATTCATTTAAGGAGAAACAGATGCCTGATTTAACCGCTGTCATGGAAACCAGCAAAGGAACCATCCGCCTGAAACTGTTTGCCGATCAAACCCCTGTCACCTGCGGCAGTTTTGCCAACCTGGCCAAAAGACAATATTACAACGGACTCAAATTCCACCGGGTGATCAATGATTTCATGATCCAGGGCGGATGCCCTTACGGCACCGGCACGGGTGGTCCGGGGTATGCGTTTGAAAACGAATGTAAAAAAGAGATCAAACACGACAAGCCGGGGATTCTGTCCATGGCCAATGCCGGGCCCGGAACCAATGGATCCCAGTTTTTCATCACCCACGGCCCCACCCCCCATCTGGACGGCATGCACACGGTCTTTGGTGTGGTTGAAAGTGATGCCGACCAGAAGGTAGTGGACAGTATCGTCCAGGGGGATACCATTGAAAGTGTCGAAATCCAGGGGAATGTGGGGTCTTTATTCAAAAAGATCAAACCCCGTCTGGATGAATGGAACAAGACATTGAACAAAAATTTTCCCAAACTGCCCAAAGCATAAAACGACAAAAAGCCGGACAAAATGAATTGTCCGGCTTTTTGCTTTTATGCTCCTTATTTTTACCGATCAGGGTGTTGCCATATCGATATAAAAAGGAATCACATGCAGGGTCTTGTTTCTTTCGCTGGTATGGCCTAAACGCCAGTCTCTGACCGGCACCCCTGCGTCTTTGATTTTTTGAATCATGCCCTTGATATCGATAAGCGGGTGCCTTGCAAACACTTTGGGCAACCCATATGTCAGGCTGCACACCAGACATTTGCCGGGCCGCTGAATCAAATGAAATCCCAGCTCCACGGTTTCCGGCTTGACAGACAGACATTCCAGACGGATATCATAGGCCCCTTCGGACACATCACCATACAAGGCCTCAAAAAACCGGTCACTGGTATGGGGCGGCAACAGGGTATCACAGAAATCCGGGGTAAAAATACTTTTCAACGCATTCTGATTCATCAGATTCACCAATCCTTGACTTCATCAAATGGTTTATGAATTAAGCCCTTTCTTTACAATAATCTGATTAAAAAAATCAAGATTAAAAAATACCGGTTCCTTCCTGTGCCATACCAAACGGGTTTGCCGAATTTTTATCCGCTTTTTAATTTGCTGGCCCAAATTCTTTATGGTAAGGTAAAAAAAATTGGGGGTCTTGATCTGCCCCGAAAATTTGGTAGACTGTATATTCCGCTGAAAAAGAAGCATTCAGCCAGGTGGAATCGATATGAACAACCATGGGAACCCATACATTACATGGAAAAAATGGCACCTTCCAAAGGCTTTAAACTGAAACTGGCCGGCATGCCGGACACCAGTGTCATCCGACTTTCCCGACCGGCCACAGTGGGCGTTTCCGCCCTGGACATCCCTCACATCCGGCCCAAACTGCTGGTCAAAGAAAAAGAGGCCGTCAAAACCGGCACCCCGTTGTTCCATGACAAACGGGATCCTGACATCCGGTATGTGTCTCCGGGCACCGGCACCGTGAAACAGATCCGGTTCGGCCCCCGGCGCCGCCTGATCGAGGTGGTGATCGCCCTGGACGGCATGGACGATTTTGTGGCATTTGATCCCGTGTCTCCGGCAGACCTGAACACCCTTTCAGACCCGGATTTGATCGACCGGCTCAAACAGGGCGGCATGTGGCAGACCCTGCGGCAGCTGCCGGCCCGGGACACGGCGGACAGCAGCACACCCCCGCCCATGATCATTGTCTGCCTCAACGGCAATGATCTGTTTTCTCCGCATCCGGGCCGGGTCCTTCAAAATAGAATCAAACAGTTTGAATTCGGGCTGGCCATTCTTCAACGGTTCAGCGACCGGATCATTGTCGCGGCCCGCAAAAGTGCCATGGACCGGCTGGAGCCGGTCAAACACCGGATTACCCATCAGGTGGCAGATATCTATCCGGCCTGGGACCCGGGAGCGATTTTATACCACATCAAAACAAAGGCGGAAGAAAACCAGGCCTGGTATATCCATGTGGAGGGCCTGATCCGGATGGCCCAGTTTCTGGAAACGGGCCGGTATCCCGTGGAAACCATGGTGACCGTCACCAAAGGGCATGACAAAAAACCGCATATGATCACCCGCCCGGGCGCACCTGTCCGGCTGCTGGCCGGCAATTATCCTTCCGACAGCGTGATCACCACAGGCCAGCTCAACGGCAGAAAGGTGGACCCGGATACCCACCTGGGTTTTTTTGAAACCACGTTGAACATTCTTCCGAACGCGCCCGATGATGAAATGTTCGGATTCCTGAAGCCCGGGCTGAACAAGCCCACGGTGTCCAAAACCTTTCTTTCCTGCCTTGTGAACAAAGAAGTTCAGCTGGACGGCACCCTGCACGGCGAAGAACGGGCCTGTATCAACTGCGGCTATTGTGAAACCATCTGCCCCGTGGATCTGATGCCCAGCTTCATCATGAAGGCCCTGCACGGGGATGACATTGAAGAGGCTTTGCAGCTGGGACTTCTGGATTGCTGCCGATGCGGACTGTGTTCGTTTACCTGCCCGTCCAAAATCGAGCTGACCCAGATTCTGTCTTTGGGTATGGATACCCATCACAAGGATAAACAAGGATAACCATACGATACCATGAATCCCATCAAAAAAATATTCGATCTGCTGGAACACGATTTCAGTGAATCCGGTAATTTTGCTAAACTGGCGCCCCTGTTTGATGCCACCAAAACTTTTTTCTTTCTGCCGTCCCCCAAAACCGGCATAGGACCGTTCATCCGGGATCACCTGGATCTGAAACGCTACATGAGTGTGGTGCTGCTGTCTTTGATGCCCGTGCTGTTTTTCGGCATGTACAACACGGGGTTTCAGTCCGGTCTGGCCAGGGGTGAATCCCTTGATTTCTGGAGCGCTTTTCTGTCCGGGGCCTGGGTGGTGATGCCCATCATCATCGTGTCCTATGCCGTGGGATTTTTCTGGGAGATCCTGTTTGCCGCCATCCGGCGCCATCCCATATCGGAAGGGTTCCTGGTCACGGGCATGCTGTTTCCTTTGACCCTGCCCCCCACCATCCCCCTGTGGCAGGTGGCTTTGGGTATCTCATTCGGCGTGGTCATCGGCAAGGAGATCTTCGGCGGCACGGGCCGGAATATTCTGAACCCGGCCCTCACGGCCCGGGCATTTGTGTTTTTCTCCTATCCCGTGACCATGTCCGGCAATGTATGGGTGGCCGGTGCCAATGCCGTGGACGGGATCACCGGTGCCACGGCCCTAGCCGTCACAGCCGACGGCGGCACCAGCCTGACGGCGGCCCTGGCCGACCAGGGATTTTCCCTGCCGCATCTGTTTTTCGGGCTGGTGCCCGGCAGTATCGGAGAAACCTCGGCCCTGTGCTGTCTGATCGGGGCCGCCATTCTGATGATCACCCGCATCGCCAACTATCGAATCATCCTGGGCGGCATGGCCGGACTGATTCTGACGGCGCTGCTGACCTGGCTTCTTCCGGGCACCTCCGGCACCTGGGTTGATGCCGGTCCGATTTACCATCTGTGTGCCGGCGGATTTTTGTTCGGCATCTCTTTTATGGCCACAGACCCCGTGTCTGCGCCGGGCACCAACCCGGGCCGGTGGATTTTCGGGTTTCTCATCGGATTTCTCACCGTGATCCTGCGGGTGGCCAACCCGGCCTTTGCCGAGGGCGTGATGCTGGCCATCCTGTTCATGAACGTATTTGCCCCGCTGCTGGATCATCTGGTCATGAAACACAGAATATCAAAGAGGATCCCCAATGTCTGACAAAAAGCAATCCAACCGGTCTTTCAAAAACAGCCGGGTCTATGTGGTTTTTTTTGCCCTGGCCGTGGCGCTGGTATTCAGTGTGCTGATCACGTCCGCCGCCACCATGCTCAAGCCGTTGCACCAGCAGAACCGGATTCTGGATAAAAAGACCAATCTGCTGAAAGCCGCCAACCTGCTGCCGGAAAATAAAAAACTGACCCCTGAAAAGATTCAGACCATCTTTGACACCCGTATCCGGGAGGTCTATGCCGACCCCCGGGGCCAGATCCTGCAACAAGCCACGGGTGACAGTCTCCAGCTGTACCTGATTCATACAAAACAGCAGGTACAGGGCTACATCATTCCCATCACCACCCGGGGACTGTGGGGAAAAATTCATGGGTACCTGGCGTTTGAATCCGACGGTGAAACCGTGGCCGGGTTTTCCGTGTACAGCCATTCCGAAACCCCGGGCCTGGGCGGAGAAATCGAAAGCCAGTGGTTTCAGGACAATTTCAAGGGCAAAAAAATTCTCAACGCCCATAATCAGCTGGTGTCTGTGAACATTGCCAAAGGCAAATCCGAGAACCTGCCGGAAAACCTTCAGGACCATTACGTGGACGGCATCTCCGGGGCCACCCTGACCGGACGATACCTCAGTGAAGGGCTGGAGGAGACATTGACGCAATATGAACCGGTTTCCATTATTTTTCGCCAGAAAAAGGGAAGCCCGACCCAATTAGAATCACTGCTGGATGAATAAGGATATTTTCATGCAAAAAGATCTTTCTCACTACAAAGAGATTCTGGTCAAAGGCATCTGGAGGGAAAACCCCGTGGCTTACCAGGTGCTGGGCATCTGCTCGGCCCTGGCCGTCACGGTCAAAATGTCCACGGCCCTGGTCATGAGCATCGCTTTGACCCTGGTAGCAGGATTTTCCGGATTGATCATCTCCAGCCTGCGCCACTTAATCCCCTCCAACATCCGGATCATCGTGGAACTGACGGTCATTGCCTCCCTGGTGATCGTCACGGACCAGATCCTCCAGGCGTATTTATATGATATTTCCAAACAGCTGTCCATTTTTGTGGGCCTGATCATCACCAACTGCATCATCCTGGGAAGAGCCGAGGCGTTCGCTCTGGCCAACAACCCGGCGGATTCTTTTGTGGACGGCATTGCCAACGGCTTAGGCTACAGCATGATCCTGATGGCCGTGGCGTTTTTCCGGGAACTGCTGGGATCCGGACAGTTTTTCGGCATTTCCGTGATTCCTCAGTTTGTGTATGATATGGGGTTCCAGGACATGGGCATCATGGTACTGGCACCGGGGGCGTTTTTCATCATCGGCCTGCTGGTCTGGCTTAAAAACAGCCTGCCCGGCGGCATATCCCACGAAAAAAAATAAGGAGCTGCCATGGGCGATCTGCTGAGTCTGTTTATCAATTCCGTGTTCATCGGCAATATCCTGCTGGCCTATTTTTTAGGCATATGTTCATTCATTGCTGTCTCCAAAACCATTGAAACCGCCACGGGACTGGGGCTGGCCGTGATTTTCGTTTTAACGGTCACCAGTCCGGTGAACTGGGTGATCTACCACGGACTGCTGGCCCCCGGGGCGTTGGCCTGGGCCGGGTTTCCGGAACTGGATTTGAGTTTTCTGAAATACATCACATTCATCGCCGTGATTGCAGCCATGGTGCAGGCCGTGGAAATGGTCATCGACCGGTATTCCCCCCTGCTGTACGCCACTTTGGGGGTATTTCTGCCGTTAATCGCGGTGAACTGCGCCATTTTAGGGACTTCGCTGTTCATGGTGGAACGTAACCACACCTTTGTTGAGTCTGTGGTGTTCGGTGCCGGGTCTGGCACGGGCTGGATGCTGGCCATCGTATCCATGGCCGCCATCCGGAAAAAAGTGCGGTATGCGGATGTACCCAAAGGCCTGGACGGATTCGGTTTTATCATGATCATTGCCGGGCTCATGGCCATGACCTTCATGATGTTTTCTGGCATCACCCTATAGTCTATCAAGGAGCACACAGTGATTTACCTTATCAGTTTGTTGATATTTTCCGGCGTAATCATTATCCTTGTGTTTGTGCTTTTATTTGTGGAAGCCAAGGTCACCACCCAGGGCAGCCACACCATTACCATCAACGACAGCAAAGACGATGCCCTCACGGTTTCCGGCAATCCCACGCTGTTGTCGGCCCTGGCACAAAATGACATTTTTCTGCCGTCCGCCTGCGGCGGGTCCGGGTCCTGTGCCATGTGCAAATGCAAGGTAACGGACGGCGGCGGCGCCGTCCTGCCCACGGAACTGGCCCATCTGTCCCGAAAAGAAAAACTGGAAGGGGTCCGGCTGTCCTGCCAGCTCAAGGTCAAACAGGACATGGCCATCCTGGTGCCGGAATCCATTTTCGGCATCAAAAAGGTCAACGCCATTGTGGTGTCCAATGACAATGTATCCACCTTTATCAAGGAACTGGTGCTGGAACCGGAAGAACCCATTGAATTTGATGCCGGTGCCTATATCCAGATCGATGTGCCTGAATACGAGCTGACCTTCAAGGATTTCCAGATTGACAGCAAATATGTGAGTGAATGGAAAAAATACAATCTGTTCGATTTGGCCGCCAAAGGGATCAAACCGGGATTTAGGGCCTATTCCATGGCCAATCCCCCCCATGAAAAAGACATTGTCAAACTCAATGTGCGCATTGCCACGCCACCGCCGGGCACGGAAGGGATTCCCCCGGGATTCGGGTCTTCTTTCATCTTCGGGCTGGCACCCGGGGACAAGGTGCAAATCAGCGGCCCCTATGGCGATTTCATGGCCAAAGACACGGACAAAGAGATGTGCTTCATCGGCGGCGGGGCCGGCATGGCGCCGCTGCGCAGCCATATTCTCCACCAGCTGGAAGGGATTCACAGCGGCCGCAAGATCACCTTCTGGTACGGGGCCAGATCCGTCAAAGAGATGTTCTACCACGAAGAATTTTTGGACCTGGAAAAACGGTTTGACAATTTCACCTATCATGTGGCCCTGTCCAGCCCGGAAAAAGAAGACAACTGGACCGGGCCCACGGGATTTGTCCATGTCCATCTCATCGATGCCTATCTCAAGGACCATGAAGACCCAACGGAAATCGAATATTACCTGTGCGGCCCGCCGCCCATGATCGATGCGGTCATTGAATCCCTGTATGACCTGGGTGTGGAGGACGACGTGATTTTTTTCGACAAGTTCAGCTGATGGATACTGTTACGTTTCTGGGGAAACAATTGAAAAATCCCCTGGTCCTGGCCTCGGGCATTTTAGGAAACAATGCGCAAATCCTGGAACGGGTGCACAAGGCCGGGTGCGGACTGGTGACCCTGAAATCCATCGGTCCGGCCCCCAGAGACGGGCACAACAACCCCACGGTCATTGACTTGGGCTGCGGCATGATCAATGCCGTGGGACTGCCCACCCCGGGATATGATCACATGGATGCGGAATGGCAGGCCCTGGCGGACCGGGACTTTCCTGTCAATGCCAGTATTTACGGCGGGTCCGTGGAAGAATTTGTCAAAGTGGCGCAATTCGTGTCCGACCAGGGACCGGATTTCATTGAAATCAATATCTCCTGCCCCAATTCCGATCACCACGGCATGCTGTTCGGGGTGGATGAAACAGCGGCGTTTGCCGTCACAAATGCCGTCAAACACGTGATTTCCGTGCCGTTGATCGCCAAACTCACCCCGGCGGCCCCGGATATCGGGAAAATCGCCAAAGTATGCGAGGATGCGGGAGCCGATGCCATCTGCGCCATCAACACGGCCGGACCGGGCATGGTTATTGACATCGAAGCAAGAACGCCCGTGCTGGCATTCAAAAAAGGCGGGTTGTCCGGCCCCATGATCAAACCCGTTGCCGTGCGGTGTGTGTATGACATTTACCGGGCCGTGTCCATCCCGATTATCGGCTTAGGCGGGATCACCACGGGAGAAGATGCCGTGGAAATGTTCATGGCCGGGGCCACCCTGGTGGGGATGGGATCGGCCGTGCGGTACCGGGGCATTCACGTGTTCGATCAGGTGTACCGGGAGCTGACCGACTGGCTGACAGCCCATCATTTCACCCGGGATGACATTATCGGCGCGGCCCATGACCCCATTGCCGGCCCGGATTCAACTGCAAAAAAATCCAGGAAAACCCCATGATCGTTGACCAGAAGCCTGTCATGCTCACCGTGGCGGAAAAAACCGTGCATACCGACGTTTATACCACCCTGTTTTTTGATTTTGCCATTGATTTCCGCCCCGGGCAGTTCGTCATGGCATGGCTGCCGGGAATCGATGAAAAACCCTATAGTCTGTCGTACCACTCCCCCACCCGGTTCGGTATCACCATCGAAGCCAAGGGTCTGTTTTCCCGCCGGGCCGCCGATCTGAGTCCCGGAGATTTTGTGGGCATCAGGGGGCCTTTCGGCAACGGGTTTGATATCATTTCCTCGCCCCATGTGGCCGTGGTGGCCGGCGGCTGCGGCATGGCTCCGTTAGCCCCCCTGGTGGAACGACTGCACCCGGACCTGTTTTTCGTCCATGGTGCCAGAACCCGGGAGTTTATTCTTTTTCCGGACCGGTTTGCCGCAAACCGCCATATCACCACGGATGACGGCAGCCTGGGCCACAAAGGAATGGTCACCGACCTTTTAGCCGCAGAGATCCGACGCCGGTCAGATCAGGGCGCCCCCCCGTTTGACCGGGTGTATGCCTGCGGCCCTGAGGTCATGATGCACGCCGTGTTCACCCTGTGTGACGTCCAAGGCATTCCCTGCCAGGTGTCTTTGGAACGGTATATGCGCTGCGGGTTCGGGGTGTGCGGTGCCTGTGTGTGCAGCGATCAGGTGGTGTGCAGGGATGGTCCGGTGTTTGACTCAAAACAACTGAAGAAAATGCCGGATTTCAACCGCACGGCCCTGCTTAAATCCGGACATGCCGTGCCCTTGTCCGACTATGTGACCTGGCGGTGTCAATGATCCGGCACCGCCACATACCGTTCCAAAACCCATTGAAAACCCTCGGCAGTAACGTTTTGGCTTAACACTTTCACATCAAATTCTACAACCCAAAGGATACGAACCTCCGATGACCGACAAAGAATCTTTTATCCGCTTTCTGGTGGAATGCAACGCCCTGAAATTCGGAGAATTCCAACTGAAAAGCGGCCGTATCGCCCCCTATTTCATCAACACGGGTATGTTTGACACGGGCAAAAAAATCACCCAGCTGGGAACCCACTACGCCAAAGCCGTGCACCGGCATTTCAGCACCGGATTTGACGGCATTTACGGGCCGGCCTACAAAGGCATCCCCTTGTGTGTATCCACGGCCATAGCCATGGCGGATATGGGCCATGACACGGGATATGTGTTCAACCGCAAAGAAGCCAAAACCTATGCCGACAAAAGCAACACCGTGGGCATGGCCCTAGACGGGGACACCCGGCTCATCCTGGTGGATGATGTCATCACCTCGGGCAAGGCCATCAGAGAATCCCTGGAGGTCCTGAAAACCAGCGGCAATCCCCGGGTCAAAGGCATTGTCATCAGCGTGGACCGCCAGGAAAAAGGCACCACTGAAAAAAACGCCCTGACCGAGGTGGCACAAACCCTGGGGATACCCATTTTTGCCATCGTCACCCTGGCCGATATTACCGCATTTCTGCACAACAAAGAAATCAACGGCCAGGTGATCCTGGATGATGCCATGATGGAAAAAATCACAGCTTATCTGGCGCAATACGGCAGCGCCTGATCCATATGAAGCACCGTGGGAAAGGCAAATCGCACATGATTGACCGGTTGACCCATATCTATCAGCTGTATGACCGGATCATGGGATCAGCGGCACTGGCATGCAGCCCGGGATGTGCCGGATGCTGCACCTGCAATGTGACCCTGACAAGTCGTGAAGCCCGGTTTATGACCGACAGCCTGCCTTCATCCCGGCGCCGGTCGCTTTGTGCAGCAATCACACAAAGATTTCCGGAAAAACGGTATATTCCCAAAACCAGCACCAACCGGTTTGCCCGATTGTGCATGGAAGATGCCGACCTGCCGGAAGAAGAAAACGATCCCGCATGGGGGAAATGCCCACTGCTGGAAAATGATTTGTGCACAGTTTATGATGTCCGGCCCTTCGGGTGCCGGGCCATGGTCTCGGAAACCGATTGCAGGGACACGGGCAGCGCACAGATGCCCTCCTGGGTACTCACAGTGAACAACGTGTTTTTACAGGCCATCGAACACCTGGACGGAAACGGATATTCCGGCAATCTGTCGGATATGCTGCATCCGGCCTTGTCCGACAATGATGTAACCGGTCAGGACATGCAGAATCATGATTTGAAAAACCACGGATTGTTCGTCAAAAACGAACCCATCACCTGTCTGATGATCCCGCCGGAGCACCGGGAGCAGATGGCACCCATTGTCAGGGATCTGTCAGATCTGATCAACACCGGCCTTGAACGGAGTCAGGGTCAGGGTCAAGGCAACGACCGGTAATGCAATGCCTGCCGCATCTTGAAAAACATACCGCAATCGCGTACAGTCATCCCATGAAAAAATGGTTTCCGACCCTCTGTCTTTTGCTGCTGATCTGCCTGACTGGTGCCGGGTGTGCCGTCAGACAACCGGCACGGGTTGCGGATATCCGGATGTTATCCCAGGATGCCGGGGTGTATCTGGCGCACATCAAGGGCCCGGTCATGGATCCGGCCCGGCAGGCAGCGTATTTTCAACAATTTAAAGACCGGTTTTTCAAGCCCTGGCACCGGACCCGTCCTAAACATTCCGCAACAATCGTTTTTTCCGGACTGAAAAAATACAGATTAAAGCGTCTATACGGCGAAAACAACCGGCCCCTTTCCCCGGATTTTCTGGATTTAATGGCCCGGCAGTCCCAACCCGATATTTATCCTTTGCGCCACCAGCCGGCCATCACCGTGACCCACGCCGCCATCCGGGTATTTCCCACCCACAAACCCGTGTTTTTCGGACCCTTGCAACCGGGTCGCGGATTTCCCTTTGACATGATGCAGAACTCTTTGGTACCGGCCGGCACCCCCGTGCTGATCACCCATGAAAGCAAAGACAGACTATGGGCCCTGGTGGAAACCGACTGGGTGGCCGGATGGGTGCGGCACCAGGAGATCGCGGCTGTGGATGAGGCATTCATGGCGGATTATTCCGCCCATCCTCTGGCAGGATTTACGGCCGACCAGACACCCGTGATTCCAGAGCACAGTGCCCCGGTTTTCTCCGGCCGGGTGGGCATGGTCCTGCCCATGAAAGGCCCGGCATCTGATACCGGATTTGTCACGGTCCTGGCCCCGGCACGAAACCATCTGGCAAATGCGGAACTGCTGGATGCCAGGGTACGGGATCATGGGATTCAGCGACTCCCGTTTCCCGCCACCCCTGACAATTTCGCCAGCATATTGAACGCCCTGATGGGTCAAACTTATGGCTGGGGCGGGCTGTATGAAAACCGGGACTGCTCCGCCCTGATCCAGGATGTGTTTGCCGGTTTCGGCATCCCTTTGCCCAGAAATTCCAAAGACCAGGCCGCCTTCGGCGAAACTGTTTTTCTTAAAGGCCTGTCCGGCCCGGAAAAACAGGACCTGATCCGGACCCAAGGGATTCCGCTGCAAACCCTGTTATATATGCCCGGCCACATCATGCTCTACCTGGGAGTGGATCCGGCATCAGATCAGCCCGTGATCTGCCATGCCATGTGGGGCGTCACCACCCGGCCGCCGTTCAGCACACGGGCCGGCCGCCTTGTGGTGGGCCGCACCGTGATCACCACCCTGGCGCCGGGCAAAGAGCAGTTCCCTCTGGTTCAGCCCCAAGACCTGCTGGTTGAAAAACTGACCCGGATGGTGCTGCTGAATTGAACTTCGCCTGGTATCCAAAAGAAATTTTCGATTCAATCGATCTTTCGGTATTTTCCGCCCCACAAACTTGACAGCGTTGCGGCCCAGATGTTTCTACCCCGGCAGGCAATTCGTCTCTGGTATTCTAAGTTATGAATTCAGTTCAAAAACAACCTGTAAAGACTGGTTGATTTCCTGTATTTTTTCTATTGACAATCTTCCCCGAATTTTGACCAACCTTTGACGATGATCTATTGGACGTGTCTGCAAACAGTCTGCTACCGATTTTTTAGACAAACCATTTTCGGAGGAAGGATAAATTTCAACATTGGTATTTATTCGGGCTTTTTTTGCACTCCATTCAGTAATTGGAACCACTTGGATAACAGGGACTCTTTCATTATAAATATCGTTAGTCACAATCACACAAGGTCTGATTTTCCCAGTTTCTGAACCTTTTGTCGGATCAAGATTGACATCAATAATCATACCTCGTTTCAGCACTATCATTCTGGCCATCCGTTTAATGCAGTTTCGGTCAACTCTTTTAAATCGTCATCTTCAGAATAAATTTCAGAATATAATTCAGCGGATATTCTTAGACTTTCACGTTCAATTTCTTTCTTGAAAAGCGCTATAGCCTCACGAAGCATAGCGCTTTTATCCTTAAATCCATAGGCTTTAAAATTATTCAAAAACTGGACCTGCGTTTCTTCCACGCTGAATTTTGCCTGTAACATATGGTCTCCTTTTGGGTAATCATATTGGGTTCTTATTTTTAGGCCTATTATAGGGGCCAAAATGCCAAAAGTCAATAAAGCTGTCTGAGCAGACGGGAAAAATCTAACGCAAAGGGCTGCAACTCGACCGTTAGCATATTTTGCTAGAAAATGTTCCGGTTTCATGTTCGGGTTCAGTAATGTCCGGTTTTTACATATGCCGCCGAGTTCGTCGACGGTAACCTGATTGAAATACTTCGATACGATCACATGAGTGGTGGCATTCTCATATCGCTGAGCCTGTGGTATAATCGGTACATGAACCCCCAACTGAAACCTAAAGGAGGTCCCCATGCACCTTGTACCGCTTGACCCATACCGGTGGCAGATTCCGAAAACCGGGCAGATGCGGGTGCCGGGAATCATCTATTCCTCGGAAGCCGGTATCCGGGCCATGAGCCGGGACGGCAGCCTCCGGCAGGTGGCCAATGTGGCGACCCTGCCCGGGATTGTCACAGCAGCCATGGCCATGCCCGACATTCATCTGGGGTATGGATTTCCTATCGGCGGGGTGGCGGCGTTTGACTGGGACACCGGGGTGATCTCTCCGGGGGTGTGGGGTATGACATCAACTGCGGGGTGCGCCTGGCCACCACGGCATTGACGGAAAAAGAGGTCCGGCCTCATCTGGAGCCCCTGGCCAACCGTCTGTTCCAGGCCGTGCCGTCCGGGGTGGGGTCTAAAGGATCGGTCCGGCTGTCCGTCCGGGACCTGAAACAGGTGCTGACCCAGGGCAGCGCCTGGGCCGTGGCCCGGGGATTCGGCCAAGACAGCGATATCGAATACACCGAAGAAAACGGGTGCCTGGTCCAGGCCGATCCCGGGGTATTGAGCGATAGGGCTTTGCAACGGGGCAGAAACCAGCTGGGCACCCTGGGGTCGGGCAACCATTTTCTGGAAATCGGGGTGGTGGAAGAGATCTTTGATACACACACCGCCCGGGTATTCGGGTTGGTGCCCGGCCAGGTGACCGTGATGCTGCATTCCGGATCCCGGGGCCTGGGATACCAGGTGTGTGACGATCACCTGGCAGCCATGAAAAAAAGCGTGGCAAAACTGGGGCTGACCCTGCCGGACCGGCAGCTGGCCTGCGCCATGATCCAGTCCGAAGAAGGGCAGATCTATCTGTCGGCCATGGCCTGTGCCGCCAATTATGCCTGGGCCAACCGCCAGATCATGCTGCACCGGGCCCGGCAGACATTCATGGAAACCCTGTCCATCAGCCCCAACAGCCTGCGCATGAACCTGCTCTATGATGTGTGCCACAACATCGCTAAAAAAGAAATCCATACGGTGGATGGGAAAAAACAGACCGTGTGCGTGGTGCGCAAAGGGGCCACCCGGGCGTTCGGTCCCGGCCATCCCGACATTCCGGACCGGTTCCGGGCCGCGGGTCAGCCCATCCTCACCCCCGGGGACATGGGCCGGGCCTCGTATGTGCTGTGCGGCACAGACACGGCCATGGACCAGACCTTTGGGTCCACCTGCCACGGGGCCGGGCGGCTTTTGAGCCGGAAAGCCGCCAAAAAAGCGGGTAAAGGCCGGGGCATTCAGCAGGAGCTGGCAAAAAAAGGCATTGTAGTGAAATACACGGGCCGGTTCACCATGACCGAAGAGATGCCGGAAGCTTACAAGGATGTGTCCGAGGTGGTGGGCGTGGTCCACGGGGCAGGAATCTCCAGAATGGTGGCCAGGTTGCGGCCCATGGCCGTGGTCAAGGGGTGACACAATTCTAACCCGATTCTGACGGGTTGCTCACACAATGATGCGATATTTTGACAGATTGATATTTTTGATTATCCATGATATGATTTACGAAATCCAACCCAAAGGAGTATTGCGAAATGGAAACAAGATATATCTGTACCTATGTGCATTGCAGCCATCCCGGCACCAACCGCTATGAAATGACTTTCAAGGCGGAATCCATCATGGATCAAAAAAACGTGGCCACCCCGTTCTGCCCTTTCTGCAAGAAAGAAATGCTGCTGGCACCGGCTGTCCCCGGCGACTGCGTTCACCAGACCACAGCTGACTGCCATGCGGCTGATTGATCATGGATTTTTTCTCCCTCTTTTTTTCTTCCCCCTTCTTTCTGCATCCACCTCAGTAGAAGGGAAACAAGCCCGCATAAATATCCTTTAAAATCTGTTTGCCCGGTGCTATATTCAAATATGTCACTCTGATTTCAGGCGGGGATACCGCCTGAAATCAAACAAAAAAAAGGACGTTGAGCATGCATGATGACACCCCCATAGGGGAAATGATCCCGTTTACCATCACCCGCTACCGGAACAATGAACTGTCTGGGGAAGATACCCGTGTGGCGGCTGAAATCCCTTTGACCTTTCATGTCAACGGCCGGGAACTGGCCACGCTCATGTGCACCCCCTCCCATCTCAAGGCGTTTGCCTGCGGGTTTCTGGTCACCTCCGGATTCATTCAATCGGCAGACGACATCATTGCTTTTTCTCTGGATGAAACCAAATGGCGGGCAGACATTGAAGTCAGGGATCTGGTGGATCCGGATCTGCTGGGTCAAAGGGTGTATACCTCGGGCTGCGGCAAAGGGGTGATGTACACCTCCATGATGGAGCTGTCCTCCCGCCATCCCATTCAAAGTGATGTCCAGATTCATGGATCAGACATTATCGCGGTGATTCACTGGCTCCAGCACTGCTCGGACCTGCACCGGATCACAGGCGGGGTTCATTCCGCGTCCGCCAGTATCAAAGGGCAGATCCCGGATTTCTTTATCGATGATATCGGCCGGCACAATGCCGTGGACAAGGTGCTGGGCACCCTGCTGCTGGAAAAAACCGACTGCGCCAAAGTCATGCTGGCCTGCACCGGCCGGATCTCTTCTGAAATTGTTCACAAGGCCCGACGTCTGGACATTCCGGTCCTGGCATCCAGAGGCGCTCCCACCCACCAGAGCATCCTGCTGGCAAAAGAAATGGGCATCACTCTGGTGGGATTTGTCAGACCTACCAATTTTGCCGTGTTTACCCATGCCCAAAGAATTCTAGAAAATGGAGACAAAAAATGACACCTTCCCAAGACATTTTCACCACTGCCCTGGTCTATGAAAAAAAGATCCGGGATCTTTACCGGTCCGCCGTGGAAACCATTGACGATCCCCGGGGAAAAGAACTGTTCCAGGCCCTGGCCGATGATGAACAAAGCCATGTGGCGTTTCTGGAGCACGGCCTGACCCTTTTAAGGGATGACAAAGACCAGGAACTGGAAAAACCCGGCACGTTGATTCCCTTTGCGGACCGGGATTTTGAAAAAATCAAGCAGATGGCCGACCAGATTCCCAAACACATTCTGGGAGATCTGAAACGGGTGTTGAACGCGGCCCTGTCCCTGGAAGTGGAAACCAGCCGGTTTTACCGGGATGCCATTCAAAAGGTGGATCAAGGGCCGGTCCGGGATATTCTGGAAAAATTCTATGACATTGAGCAGCGCCATGTGGAAGTGGTCCAGATCGAACTGGATTTTGCCTCCAACAACGGGTACTGGTTCAATTTCATGGAAACCGACATGGAAGACTGAATGCCCGCTGATCTGCTGACGCTTCTGCCGCCCGGCATGACATGGGACATGCTGGGCGTCTATGGATTTCTGCTGGGTGTCATTCTTCTGTTCGCATTTGACATGCTGCGGGTGGACATGGTGGGGCTGCTGGTCATGGTACTGCTGCCCCTGTCCGGACTTGTCACCCCGACAGAATCCATTTCCGGGCTCAGTTCCAATGCCGTGGTATCCATCATTGCTGTCATGATTATCGGCCACGGCCTGGACAAGACCGGGGTGATGAATCAGGTGGCCGCACAGATCATCAAGCTGTCGGGAAAAAGCCAGAACCGGATGATGGCTCTGGTGGCGGGCACCGTGGCCGTGATCTCCAGTTTCATGCAGAATATCGGCGCGGCGGCCCTGTTTCTGCCGGCCGTGAACCGCATGTGCCGGCAGCTGAATGTACCCATCTCCCAGGTGCTCATCCCCATGGGATATGCCGCGGTCATCGGAGGATGCATCACCCTGGTGGGATCCAGTCCTTTGATCCTGCTCAATGACCTGGCCGGATCCTGGTGGCATGCCAACCCGGATCTGGTGGCCCATCAGCCTTATTCCCCGTTTTCCCTGTTCTTTGTGGCTCCCATGGGCATCGCCCTGGTGGCGGCAGCTCTGGTGTATTTCATTTTTCTGGGGCGCTGGGTTTTACCCAGATCCGAACCTGTGGCAGATGTCTGCAACCTGTTGAACCATGACCTGGAATGCACTTACGGGCGGGAGGTAAGCACGATATTTGAACTGACCGTGCCCGGCAATTTTTTCACCCGGCGACTGGAGGAACTGGAACTGCGGCCCAGATACCATGCCACCGTGGTGTGCATTTCCAAGCGAAACGGCCGGTACCGGGTCACTGAACTCGGACGGGCCGATGTGATCGAACCCTTTGATGTGATAGGTATTGTGGCCAACGAAGAACACGCCCGAAACCTGGCAAAAGACCTGGGGTGGACGTTGCGGCCTGAACTCAACGACCTGTCCGGGGTCCTGTCCATGGACAACGCCGGCATCACCGAAGCCATTGTCACTCCGAGGTCGGAACTGGTGGGAAAAACCTTTCACGAATACGGGTTTCGTAAAAAACTGCGGGTCAACCCCCTGGCGTTGTATCGTCAGAACCAGCTCATTCTGGAAAACATCTCTGAAATTAAAATCCAGCCCGGCGATGCCGTGCTCCTGCATGGGGAATGGGAAAAACTTCACCTGCTGAAGCAAAAACCCATCCTCGCGTTTACCGAACATCTGAAAGGGGAAATTCTGTATCCGGAAAACGCGCTCAGGGCGGTGATCTGCCTGGTTCTGGCCCTGATTCTGGCCCTGGGGTTCAATATCCAGCTGTCCATCTCCCTTTTGGCCGGGGCCGTGGGCATGGTGCTCACCCGGGTGATGACCCTGGACCAGGCTTACCGGAGTGTGGACTGGATGACAGTGTTTCTGCTGGCCGGACTCATCCCCCTGGGCATTGCCTTTGAAAACACCGGAGCTGCCGGGTTTCTGGCCACCAGCCTGACCCATATGCTGCACAGTCTTCTCAATCCCGTGACCCTGTTTTTGCTGGTGGGCGCTCTCACATCCACTTTTACCCTGTTTGTTTCCAACATCGGGGCCACGGTGCTCATGATCCCTCTGGCCATGAACATGGCCGTGCAGTGCCAGGCGGATCCGAGAATGGCGGCCATGCTGGTGGCCATTGCCGCATCCAACACCTTTATCCTGCCCACCCACCAAGTCAATGCCCTGATCATGCGGCCCGGCGGCTACCGGGTCAGGGACTATGTCCGGGCCGGCACGGGCATGACCCTGATCTTCATGGCCGTGGTCATGATCATGTTCTGGGCCGTCTACGGCATGGCTGCCTGAATTCGCCGCCAGAAATCAGCGCCTTTACAAATGGTTCCGGATGACTATTGTGAGTATCAGACCGGTTGTTGTTTATGACCTTAAACACTGTCAAAGGAGCGATCATGAAAGCATTGAAATTTTATTTTGAAAATACCAAAGGCACGGGCGTTCTGGCCACTGCCGACAGCAGCGGCAAAGTGGATGCCGCCATCTATTCCCGTCCCCATTTTCTGGAACAAGACCAACTGGCCTTTATCATGCGGGACCGGCTCACCCATCAGAACCTGACCTCCAACCCGCACGCCACATTTCTGTTCATTGAAAACGGTCCGGGCTATAAAGGCAAACGCCTGTTTCTCAAAAAGGTCAGCGAAGAAGAAAATCCGGAACTGGTGGGGAAAATCAAGCGCCGCAGATACACGGATGACAAACAGGAACCCCGGTTTCTGGTGTATTTTATCCTGGAAAAGGAACTGCCGTTGATCGGTGCCGGCACCGAGTAACTGTCCCCCTTGTTACGAAATGATTTATCCGGGAAATATCTTTAAGAGACGATCTCAATAAAAATATTTCCCGGATTTTTTTTAATCAGTACTCGATCAATCAGACATCTTTGGACACATCAATCTCGCATTGATTATTGAGCCTGAGACGAAAAACATACACGGCCAGAATCACAATCGGAATGACCACGGCAAATCCGACAATGGGCAAAATGGTGAGGCTGACAACCGTCATGGCCACAGCTGCTGCCACCAAAAATCCAACAAACAAGTATTGCAGCAGTTTTTGGGGAACACAGTCTTTTATTTCCATCGCGTCCTCCTTTTAAAATTAAAACCATCTGTTTCATTCAAACATCATGTCTGAATTGCACCCGGCTTGATATTAAAAACAATAACACAGATATTTAAGAAAGCAACTGCATTTGGACAAAATGACTTGACAGTGAACAAATCCCTCACTAGAATGTGAATTGTGAATCACAATTCTGATTGGAGCCTATAATGTCCGCCCGGAAAACAGGCACACAACAGCGCCAGGAACAGATCACCCAGGCCGCCCTTGACCTGATCAATGACCAGGGGGTTTCAGGGTTGAGCATTGCCGGCATTGCCCGACGGGTGGGGATTGTCCCCTCGGCGTTGTACCGGCATTTCGCCAGCAAGGATGCCGTGCTCGATGCCGTGCTGGACCTGATCCGACAGCGGCTTCTGGACAATGTGGCCCATGTCCGGGAAAAAACTCCGGTTCCCCTCAAGCAGCTCAACCTGCTGTTTACGCGCCATATTGCCATGCTCAGCGAAAACCAGGCCATCCCCCATGTGGTGTTTTCCGATGCCG
>JAIPDL010000015.1 GCA_021737695.1 Desulfotignum sp.
TTGCAGGCAATATCCGACCGGTTGAGCCACAGCACGGTATCTGCCGGATTCAGATGGTGTTTTGTGACGGTATGAATAAACCCGGCCGCCAGCGCATTCAATGGAATACACTGGCCCGTGTTGGTGAGCAGACTTTTTTTCAGGGTTTCAGGGGTTTCTTCCATCAACAACGCCCGATGACCTTCATTTTTGAACGTGGACACGATCAATTGTCCGGACAATGCATCCCAGTTGGGGAAAATAATGGTTTTGTCTTCTGGCCGGTCAAAAAACAGCGGCACAAAATCCAGGGGCCGGGCCGCCGGACGCGTAACTGCCTGAAAATGATTGGTAAACGCCCGCACCGCTGCTTCAATCCTTGTTTCATACCCCACACTGGAATCATGTTCATCCAGTTCCAGCACCAGATAAGGTTTGTTGCTTTGTTCCATGATCCGCTTGAAGTAATCCACCCCGAACGCATCTGGAGAACATCTGAACGAGGTGATATAGACCGGATACAGACCTTCGGTCAACGCAGCGGCATATGCGGATTCCAGAATGCGGGCCGCGTATTTCCAGTGAATTTCCTCCAGCAGCGGACGGATGGGGGAAAGATCCATTTCCGAGGTGTCCAGCATGTCCTGGAAAAAGGTCTGAATTCCCATTTTCTCAAAAATCTGGGGAATGTGATGGTTCATGGTATCGGGCAGCACCGTATAGGGACGTCCCAGCAACAGCACTTTCACACCGTTGATATCCCGGGTCCGGGTTTTGAAAAGAGCGGCCAGCCGCTCCTGTTCATTTTTGCGATATTCCATGGCCTTGTCCCAGGCGGTATGGATATCGAAAAAGGAGATGGGACCCTGGGGCATCAACGGCTTCAAAGCCCGGTACAGCGCTATTTTGGTGTGAAAGCTGGTGTACAGATATTTGATGGTGGGCATGATCAACCGGTCTGATTCATCGGGATCCAGACAGGCCAGGACCGACGGCATGAACTGGGTGTAATAGCAATGCTGGCGCCGGATTTTTTTCTGAGTTGATTTGTCTTCAAAATAAAACGGCAGAAACACATGGGACACTTTTTTCAGCAAGTGCGATACATGACCGTGCAACGCCATAACCGGGGCACAGAATTCCGCTTTGGCCACGGTTTTACCCAGCGACACCGGATGTTTCAATTGACGGCTGGTAACGGTTTTAATGCCCAGCAACGAAAAAAACTGTTCCCAGAACACCAGATCCTCAAACAGGTGAAGTGCGGCAGGGATGCCGATGACCGGGGTATCCGGTGCCGGGGCGCCTTCTGTTTTCGGCCGGGAAAGCGGTTTTCTTAATTTTTTCATACTGTACCGGGTGCCGGATGGCACCATTTTTTGGGTGTCATAGTCTCTACCGCACAAAAACCCATACGCCTGGGGGTGGCCGTCCACATCGGCAATCGTAATTTTGCAGTGATTGCTGCACAGCTGGCACACTTCCTGACGGACGGGAATGGTTTTTTTCCACAGATCAACCCCCCGGAATCCGGTGTGTTCAATGCCCTGCTCACTGGCCAGCAGAGCGACACCCAGGGCACCGGTCAAATGGCAGAACTGGGATACATGGATGGGCTTTTGCAGTTTTTGCTCAAATGCCGCCACCAGCGCCCGGTTTCGGGCAGTGGCTCCCTGGAACAGGATGCAGTTGCCGATATTGCCCACTGTAGCCACTTTGGTCAGGTAATTGTCTCTCACCGAATGCAGCACAGATGCCAGAATTTCTTTTTGCTCAAATCCTTCGGCAAAAAAATAGTTGATGTCCCGCTCCATGAAAACCGTGCACCGGTCACTGGATACAGGTGCACTGACCCCTTCGGCTTGATCTGAATATTCAGACAACGGGCACATGAGCTTTTCGGCCTGTTCTTCAATAAAACTGCCGGTGCCGGCCGCACACACGGTGTTCATCACCGATGCCGTGACCCTGCCGTGTTTAAGCAGGGTAAATTTGGCATCCTGTCCACCGATTTCAATAATGGTGTCCACATCCTTGTTCAAATTCACAGCGGCTGTGGCATGGGCCGTGATTTCATCCGGTTCAAGATCCGCACCGATCACCCGGCCGCTGATCCGGCGGCCGGACCCGGTGGTGCCGCATCCGGCAATGGTCACATCCAGCCGGTTCCGGGTGATCCAGTCATCCAGGACTTTGAAAATCGTCTGCACGGCCTGAACCGGCCGGGACGCGGTTTTGGTGTAACATCCGATCACCGGCACCCGGTCTTTGGTGATCAGAATGCTTTTGGTGCTCGTGGACCCCACATCCAGGCCCAGAAAACCGGCTGACAGATCCAGTTCAAACGGATTTGTATAAATTTCCACTTCCACCGGGTCCACTACATAAGTCTGATGACAGGAAAAATCCGGATAATCCGACAAAGTCAGGGATAACGGGGGATACCGGTAGTTGTCTTTTCTGATGGTATCTGTGAAAAACGCCCGGGGAGAATCAAACGTTTCAGAGGCCGGCATCCGGGTTGGGACCTCATCTGCCAGACACAGGGCTGCGCCCAGAGCCCCGTAGATCTGGGCACAGTCATCAATGGTCAGGGTCAGGTCCAGCAAGGATTCCAGATATCTTGTCACAGACCGGTTCCGGGAGACCCCGCCGCAGAAAATGATTTTACCGGTACAGGTTTTTCCTTTGAACAACGTATTGGCGATATTTTTGGCCAGCCCATGGCAGAGCCCGTCACAGATCTGTTCAATATTATACCCTTCCTGCTGGGCATGAATCAAATCGGTTTTGGCAAACACGGCACACCGGGTGGCGATGTCGGGCCGTCCCTGCCGGTTGTTCATGGCATATTCGCTGATGTCCTGGGACCCCTGAAGATTCAGGCGCCGGGCCTGCTGGTCCAGAAAACTGCCCGTGCCGGCCGCACAGGAGGTGTTGTGCCGGGCCCCGGTATAGTTTCCGGCAGCATCAAACAGGCTTAAGGAAAACTTTTCGCCGCCCACATGCAGCAATGCATCAAACGAGTGATCATATAGAAATTTAGCGGCCCGAATCAGGGCCACCTGGTCATCATACCGTTCATGGCAGAAAACAAATCCGGGCGTGGCATCTGTGACCGCCACATGGGTTACCGACTGCATCAGTTCATGGGACAGCAACCGGGTGAGACATGCTTTGACATCCCCCTGATGAAAGGCACTGGCTGTGTGAAGAAGTGTTTTATTCCTGTCAATCACTGCCATACTGACAGAAACAGATCCGACATCGATTCCCGCTATTATATCATTCATGGTATCATTTCAAATATAGAATTATTCTGGCTGTTTCATTGGGTAATGCAATTATAGGTATTGTTTTTTGGCTTTTGTGTCAATCCAATATTGTTGTTTTTTCTATATCTTGTTTTTTAAAGTTGATTCAGGTATAAGCCTTAGGATTATGATCACCCGATTAATAGAAACCATAGGAAGTCCTTTTTCCAGTTATATTGAATCCACGGGACGTCTGACCCGGTTTTTTCTTGCCGGTATCCGGCAGATCGCAGTCTTGCCGTTTCAATGGAACAAAACCCTGGATCAGATCGGATTTATCGGGGCAAAATCCCTGTTTGTTATTCTTTTGACCGGCTTGTTCACCGGCATGGTTCTGGGTCTCCAGGGATATTACTCGCTGGTGGACTTTGGATCGGAAGCGGCTTTGGGAGCGGCCGTGGCTTTGAGCCTGATCCGCGAGCTGGGCCCGGTTCTGACAGCCATCATGATTACTGCCCGGGCCGGATCAGCTATGACGGCTGAAATCGGGGTCATGCGCATGTCCGAACAGATCGATGCACTGGTCACCATGCAGATCAATCCTGTCCGGTTTATTTTCAGCCCGAGAATCCTGGCCGCACTGATCAGTTTCCCTTTGCTGACGGCCTTTTTTGATGTGGTGGGCATATTCGGTGGATTTCTGTCCGGTTCCCTGCTAATGGGGATCAATGAAACCGTTTATATGGACAAGGTGATCCAGAGTGTTAAGTTGATGGATATCTGGGGCGGATTCATCAAATCGTTTGTATTTGCCCTGGTGGTGGCCACCATCTGCTGTTACCGGGGATTTTTCGCCCACATGAACAATCAGGGACAAACCGGTGCCAAAGGGGTTTCTCTGGCCACTACCAGTGCCGTGGTGCAATCGTGCATCTGGATTCTGATCTTTGATTATGCAATCACTTATTTTCTGGTATGATGCGCCATGATTCAGCCATTTATTGAATTTAAAAACGTATATAAACGGTTTGGCAACCTGGAAGTGCTCAAAGGGGTCAATCTGTCCATAGACAAAGGAACCGTCACCGTGGTGATCGGCAAGAGCGGTTCCGGCAAATCCGTTCTCCTCAAACATATCGTGGGACTGGTTCAGGAAGATGAAGGAGACGTGCTGATCCAGGGTAAGTCCTTGAACCGGCTTTCCAGCAAACAGGCCAGGCAGTTCAAAAAAAATATGAGCTACATGTTTCAGGACAACGCCTTGTTTGATTTTCTGACAGCATTTGAAAATATTGCACTGCCGCTGACGGAAACCACCCGGATGACGGTGGCGCAGATCCGGAAAAAAGTGCATGACCGCATGGCCCGGTTGAGCATCCAAGGCATTGACCATAAATATCCGTCTGAACTGTCCGGCGGCATGCGCAAACGGGTGGCCCTGGCCCGGGCTTTGGTGACGGATCCGGAACTGATTTTGTTTGATGAGCCCACCACAGGCCTGGACCCGATACGCAAAAATGACGTACACCATTTGATCCGGGAATTTCAGAAACAATTCGGATTTACCGCCGTGATCGTCAGCCATGATATTCCCGACATTTTTGATCTGGCCCAACAGATCGCGCTGCTGGATGAAGGCAAGATTGTTTTCAAAGGGACCCGGCAGGAAATCATGGCATGTGAACATGACACAGCGTGTGCTTTTATCAGAGGAAGGGAAATGTTGTATGACCGATCGAAAACGTGATTTTTATGTGGGTTTTTTTGTCATTGTCACCGTTATCTGCACCGGGTATCTGTTTCTGGTTGTGGGGGAATTTTCCCGATTTTTCAAAGACCGGTATACCATTCATGGCTATTTTTCTTCGGTATCCGGCTTGAAAACGGGGGCCTCTGTGGACCTGGCAGGGGTTCGGGTCGGAAATGTGTCTGATATTGCCATTGACCCAGACCATCTGGTGGCAAAGGTAACAATGAAAATTGACAGTCAAATAAAAATTTCTGAAGACAGTATCGCTTCCATCAGAACTGCGGGAATCATTGGTGAAAAATTCATTGAAATTCTGCCGGGCGGATCCGATTTCATGCTGGCTGAGGACGATGAAATTGAAAATACCGAATCCGCTCTGGATATAGAATCATTGATAAAAAAATTCATTTTCAACAATGATTCTCCTTGAGACTGAAAACCATATGTCACTCATACCAGGGAAACAGGTCAAATGAAACACACAAATCAATATCAATGGATGCTTATTCTGGGAATCTGTATATTAATCGGTCTGGTATCACCGCCGGCATGGTCCCAGTCACCTTCTGCCGAAAATCAGGCTGCCGTGCAACCGACTGAACCCAAGACCGACCCATCATCCGACCCATTTTTTGAAGAAGATTTTTTTGAAGAAGGACCGGCAGGCAATGCCGTCGACCCTGTGGCAGATCCTTTCTTTTATTTCAATTATGCCATGTATGTGGTCAACGATAATTTGTATTACTATGTACTCAAACCCGTTGCCACCGGGTATAAAACCGTGATGCCCACACCGGCCCGAAAGGGGATCCGCAATTTTTTTCATAATCTGATGTTTCCCATCCGGTTTGTAAACAACCTGTTGCAGTGGAAACTGGAACAGGCCTCGGATGAATTCGGTATTTTTCTGGTCAATTCCACTGCCGGAATTCTGGGGTTCAACCAGGTGGCCCAGAAATATCTGGATATGCATACCCAAAAAGAAGATCTGGGCCAGACTCTGGGAACATATGGACTCAAAGAAGGGTTTTATCTGGTTTTACCGGTATTGGGTCCATCCACACTTCGGGATGCATTCGGCATGGCAGGAGACTATTTCATGCTGGATCCCATCGACTATGTGTCGCCCTGGGAACTGGAACTCGGACTCGATGTCCTGGACATCATCAACCGGACATCTTTTCGCATCGGTGATTATGAAAGCATGAAAAAATTGGCCCTGGATCCTTACGTGGCCATCCGGGATGCCTATATCCAGCATCGGCGCATGCAGGTCACCCAGTAAACGGAACCGGAAACAGATCCTTGCGCCGGTGAGGCAGAAAATACCGCATCCGGTGAGACCGGACATGCGCAAGCTGTTTCGGGTCCAGTGTGACAACATGCAGATGATTTTTTTGGGGTAAAGACCGGGAGATCAGTTTCCCGTCCGGCCCGATCACCACGGACAGACCGGGAAATTCCAATCCCGCCCCATTATCCCCGGTCTGATTCACCGCCGCCACAAAGACTCCATTGTCAAATGCCCGGGCCGGCAGGTGCCGCATCCAGGAATCAAATTTGACTTGCTGAGTCCCCCGGGGAGACGCATGGGGCAAAACAATGAGATCCGCGCCCTGCAATGCCATGGCCGTGGACAGTTCCGGAAAATGGGCATCATAACAAAGCTGGATGCCGAATTTGACTTTGTCATGTGCAAATAACGGAATTCGGGTGCCGGGCGTGAAAAGGCGTTGTTCATTGGGCGCAATATGCAGTTTCTGATATTTGGCGTAAGGGGTATGGGGGATGAATGCCAGATGCGACCCATAAATCCGATTGTTGATCTTTTCAGCCAGACCGATCAGAATCGCCAGATTCAGTTGATCAGACAGCCGGGCAAAAGTTTGGATCACATGGGAATCCATGGGTGGGACTTGTTTGGAAAATCGTTGATCCGTGCCATACCCGGTAAGCGTCATTTCCGGAAAAATGACCATATCCGCGCCTTTGCGGGCTGCCGTTGAAATAATATCGTAACTGGTGTTCAGATTGGTTTTAAACCGGTTGCACAAGCAGTTAACGATGGCCAGACAAAGGGTCACCGGTTTCATAGCTTAAAATTGGCGGAAATTTTAAATAACCGGGTGGCAGGCAGATTCAATATGGGGGAAACTCCGGTCTGGCGGGAAATTTCTTCTAGGGATTCAGCAATCTGATCCCGGGACGGGGCGATGAATGTGAACCAGATATTGAACGCATGGTCCCGCATGTAATTGTGAGTGACACCGGCATACGTATTGACGGTCCGGGTGAACAGGTCGATTCTTTCTTTCGGCACCGTTGCCGCACAAAGGGTGGAATAATACCCTAAACGGTCCGGACTGAAGTTGCCTCCGATACGCCGGATCACCTGTAAATCCTTCAAAGCCTGAATCCGCGCGATGAGTTCTTCCTCGGTAAGGTCCAGTTTTTCAGCCAGGACCCTGAAAGGTCGGGCATCAATGGGGAAATCCACCTGAATCAGGTTGAGAATGGCTTTGTCGGTCTCGTTGATGGCAGTCATGTATCGATCCTGTAGAAAGGTTTGGGGCCGCTAGGGAATCAGGCGTAATAAAACCGACAATAAAGCAAACCGGATCCCAGGAACTGTAAACAACAAAGGCCCTGTTTTTGTAGAAACAGGGCCTTTAAAAATCGATCAAATCAACCAGCGGTTTATACGCACCCGGTCGGTTTAGGAAGACCAGCCATTTTACAGGCACCTTTGCCGGGGCCGGAGGGAAACAGCTCATAAATGTGTTTGAGCTTGAACTTGGTGAGTTTGGAAAGAACCCGGACCATGGGAGCAATCCCATTTTTCTCATAATAGTCCTGGAGCACTTTTACCAGCTGCCAGTGCTCATCCGTCATTTCATCAATCCCTTCCTGGGTTTGCACATAATCCACCCATTCTTCTGAATAGGAATTGTAGTCAAGAAGGAACCCATCCTCATCTACTTCAAATGTTTTCCCGTTAAATTCAATTGTTGCCATGTAAACTTTCCTCCTGTAAATTGTTTTTTTCTATCACATTAAGACATATCCTGTCTTGGCTTCTAAGGTCAGCCTCGATAATTGAAATCTAAACATATCTCAGCGACCTGTTATTGTCAATAAAGAATCATATTGAAACATAAAAAATTAACCGCCAACTCCTTTGAATTTAATATTCTTTCGGAGTCTGGTTGATCTCTTCCAGTGTAAACACCGGTCCGTCTTTGCACACCAGTTCCTTGCCGATATTGCAGCGCCCGCACATGCCGATGCCGCACTTCATCCGGTTTTCCAGAGACATGATAATCTGGTGGGGCTGATATCCCAACTTGGTCAACGCCGGCTGGGTGAATTTGATCATGATAGGAGGTCCGCATACAATCGCGTAGGTGTCTTCATCGGCAACCGGTGCATTGTCCTCCACTACCTGGGGCACAAACCCGGTATGGTACTTCCAGTCGGGATCATCCGTACCATCTACGGTGATGTGCATGTTGATATCATCCCGTTTTTCCCAGTCAAACAGTTCCTCCCGGTATAACAGCATGCCGGGAGAACGGGCCCCGTAAACCACATCGATGTTTTTGAATTTTTTCCGGTTGGCCGGATCCAGCATATAGACAATGGAGGACCGCAATGTGGTGAAGGCAAATCCGCCGCCGATGATGACCACATTCTTGTTTTCCAGTTTGTCCCAGGGATACCAGTTGCCCAGAGGACCTCTGATACCCATGAGATCCCCTTTCTTCATGTTGTGAAGATGGGTGGTGACCACACCGGTCCGAAATACCGTGAATTTGACAAATCCCTTTTCCACGGGAGATGAGGCAATGCCGATGGGGATTTCACCCACGCCGGGGATGGACAGTTCAGCAAACTGGCCAGCTTTGTAGGCAAATTTTTCTTCATCCGCCGGGTTTACAAACACAAAAGTAAACGTTTTAAGGGATTTGTCTTCCGTTGCCACTTCAATATCATCAATGCGAACCGGATACGGCAAATAGGGGTTTTCCATGTGAATTCTCCTTGATGTTCGCTATTTGGTTGTCTCGTAATCGTTCATCCGGTTGCACACCTCCCGGATATCGATGTTCACCGGGCAGGAAGCCACACACCGTCCGCATCCCACGCACATGATTCCCTGGTCGTATTTGTCCAGAAAATACTTGAGCTTGTGCATGAACCGCTGCCGGACCCGGTGGACCTTGGTGCCTCTGGGGTTGTGGCCCGAAGCGTGATGGGTGAACAACGAAGACATGCAGGTGTCCCAGTTACGGAACCGCACGGCCGTGTTGTGCCGGGTCTCGTCCTGAATGTCGAAACACCAGCAGGTGGGGCACACATAGGTACAGGTCCCGCAGTTGATGCAGGAAAACGCCACGTCATCCCAGAAAGGCGCGTCATACAAATCCAGAATGGTTTTGCCGGCCAGCTTGTCCGTGGCCAAATCCGTCTGAATCTGTTTTTCCGCTTCTTTTCTTAAGACATCGAAAAGAACCTGGCTTTCCTTGGGGTCTGCTTCGGTATCGAATCCACAGGCAGCGACCCAGTTTTCCCCTTTTTTCGTCAATATTTTGGCCAGATATTTGTCATCCATATCCGCCATCAATACATCCAGGCCTTCTTCACTGAACGGGCCGCATCCCACGGCCGTTGAAAAATCACACGGCCCGGGATGGGTCACGCCTAAGCCCACAAAGGTGGTGGCTTCATAGGCCGCACACCAGTAAGGATCTTGATAATCCGGATTGTCAAAGT
Source organism: Desulfotignum sp. (assembly GCA_021737695.1). GTDB lineage: Bacteria > Desulfobacterota > Desulfobacteria > Desulfobacterales > Desulfobacteraceae > Desulfotignum. The sequence goes on from JAIPDL010000015.1 coordinate 9,757, forward strand.
TAAGTTTCACCAGCTGCACGGCTTTCGCATCATACGGCCGGATACCTAAGACCACCCGGGGCATGTCATCGGTTTCCACGGGTGTCATGACATGATGATCTTGTTTGGATTCATCCAGTGTGGCAGTCAATATCTTTTCGGTCTGGGGAAACAGCACGGATTTGGCAGACATGACCGTGACAGGCGCATCCATTTTCGGTGCTGTATCCGGTGCCAGAGGCTTGATCTGGCAACCGTTCTCATCCTCAACCGGACCATAGACCCGAAAGGTTTTTCTGGATTTATCAATCCCCGGGGCCCAGTCTTTTTTATCAATTGTAATGAAATTCATATTCATACCCTTTTTGTTTACTTGATAAAATCATTGGGATCGTTCGGGCTGTAAGCATCCAGCGGCGGCCGTTTGTCCAGAACCAGGCCGGCTTCCCATCCAAACAGTTCCAACGCATCCTTGTTCAGCTTGCGCGTGAAATCCCGGACATTGATCCCCATGGGGCAGGCTTCCACACAAGCCCCGCAGTCCGTGCACCGGCCGGCGCAGTGAAAGGCCCGCAGGAAATGAAACGTTGTGACATCAATTTCGTTCTGGCCTTTGCCCACCCACTGGGGAGAAGATTCGTCCACAAAACAGGTGGGGCAGTAACATAAAGGACAGGCATTTCGGCACGCATAACACCGGATGCAGTTTTTCGTGAGGTTTTCAAAATAGGCCCATCGGGCATCCAGGTCCATGGCAGCAATCTGGTCCACGTCCTCATAGGGGTGATCCAGGGTCTGTTCCTCCACAGGATCTCCGGCCATCACATCATAGACCGGGGGATTGCTATGGGTGCATACCCGGCAGTTGTGCCGGAGGACATCCGCTTTTTTAACCGTTTCCGTCTTTGACGCGGATGTGATGGTCAGGGTGTCGCCGTGTTCTTCAAATCCTGTGATTTCATCGTCAAACAAAGCCGCAATCTTTCGTTTGTCCACCATGCCGGTGCAGGGGACCCCGATGATATAGATCTGTTCCCGGGAAATCTGGTTTTCCACGATGTGGGTGACCAGATTCCTGGCATCACAGCCTTTGGCCACCACGGCGATTTTCCCCTCTTTACTGGACAGGCTGTTTTTCGATACATAGTTGGCCAGGTTGAGACCGCATACCGAGTTGAAAACCAGTTTGTCCACCTCTTTATCAGAAGTCAGGGCAATCGGCCGGGTGGCCATGGGAATGGAGCCGTCAGCAAACCCGATCACTTTTTCCACTGTGCCTTTGGCCAGCAGGTCCGCACCAATGGCCCTTATTTTTTCAATACAGGTATCCATAGTTCACACCTTTATTTAGTATAATCTTTGACAAATTTTTTATTGGGGCCCAAGGCTCTAACCTTTTCTGAAATTTCCCTGACCACATCCACGAATTTGGTGGCTTCCGCCGAGGAGATCCAGGAAAAATGAATCCGGTCCCGATCGATTCCCATATGTTCCAGCAGGTTGCCCATCATGGCAAATTTTCGTCTTGCATAGTAATTACCGTCCAGGTAATGGCATTCGCCGGGATGTCACCCGGATACCCATACAGCATCACAGCCTTCTCTTAACGCGGACAGGATGAATTTAGGGCTTAAGCGCCCTGTACAGGGAATTCGTATCGCCCGGACATCGGCAGGATACTGCATTCTGCTGACACCAGCGAGATCAGCGGCACCATAGCTGCACCAATTACACAGAAAGGCAACTATTTTAATATTATTTTCAGTCATCATTTCTCCTTATACTGCTTCTTCATTCAAAGCAAAAATTTGTGCAAGTATCTGGTTTGTGTCAAAGCCTTTTAAGTGAATGGCACCGGATCGGCAGGACGCCACGCACAGGCCGCATCCTTTACAGAGAACCGGATTGATTCCGGCTTTTCCCTCAAACCGTCCCTGGGTTTCAAAGGCTGGTGCAGAGTATGGGCAAATGGAGACACATACACCGCAGGCACTGCATTTCATGGGATCAATTTTCGCCACATTCCCACTGGTGTGAACCGTTTCCTTTGCCAGCAGCGTCACGGCACGCGAGGCGGCTGCCTGGCCGTGGGCAATCGCTTCGTCAATGGGTTTGGGATAGTGGGCAAGCCCGCAGAGAAAGACACCGTCCGTTGCAAATTCCGAAGGACCGAGTTTGGCATGTCTCTCAACAAAGAACCCATCTTCGTTCAGGGGTACCTTAAAGAAGTTTGCCAGCTTTTCATCCTTGTTGGGTACAATGGCCGTGGCCAGGGTCAACAGGTCGGCATCAATCTGTACAGGCACACCCAGCACATGATCGGTAACGGTGATAAGAAGCTTGGTGTCACTTACCTCGACCATAGGTTTTTGATCCACTGAGTAGCGGATAAAAATGACACCGGCTTCCCTTGCCTGCTGGTACTTGTATTCCCTTTCGCCATAGGTTCTGATATCCCTGTACAAGATAAACACATTCATGTCAGGGTTCAGTGTTTTCAGTTCCAGGGCATTGTCAATGGAATGGGTGCAGCATACCCGGGAACAATAGGGACGTTCCGGTTCCCGTGATCCGACACATTGAATAAATACGGCAGTCTGAAGGCTTGGCAGCACCGTATCCTTTTCCATGAATTTTTTATCCAGATCAAGACTGGTGATCACCCGGTCATCCTTGCCGTAGCAATACTCATCCGGCGTGTATCCGTGGGCACCGGTGGCAATCACGGCAACGCCGTGCGCCAGGGTCGTGCTTGATTCATCTTTTTTCAGCTCAGATGTAAAATTACCCACAAAACCATCAACATTTTCCAGGGTGGTTTCCATGTGGATATTGACCCTGTCGTTTTCCTGAACATCTTTGATCAAACTGCCCAGTTTCTGGGCAATATTTTCATCCTGAAAGGTCTGGTACAGATTATTGGCCTGACCTCCCAGGACCTTGTCCTTTTCAATGAGGTGAACCTCATAACCCTGTTCCGCCAGATTTTTGGCAGAAACCATCCCTGAAATCCCCCCGCCAATGACCATGGCAACGGGTTTTACCTGAAGTTCCGCCTCGTCAAGGGGTTCCATGAGCGCCACCTTGGATACGGCCATCCGTACAAGATCCTTGGCCTTCTGGGTGGCAAGTTCCGGCGCATCCTTGTGAACCCAGGAGGCATGGTTCCGGATATTGGTCATCTCAAAAAGATACTTGTTCAGACCGGCATTGATCAGGGTTTCCTGGAACAGTGGCTCATGGGTTTTGGGGGTACAGGCCGCCACCACAATGCGGTTAAGCTTATTGGCTTTGATAATCTGGGTCATGGTCTCCTGGGTATCCTGGGAACATGAATAAAGATTATCAGAGCAGTATTCAACATAGGGAAGGTCTGCGGCATAATCCCGGACTTCAGGAACGTTGACCACCCCGGCAATGTTGGTACCGCATTTACAGACAAAGACCCCGATTCTGGGCCGTTCTCCCACAATATTGGTTTCCGGGATCTCTTCAGGAACCCGGGTCAGGGTATTTCTGACCGTGGCCAGCATGGCACCGGCTTCACCGGCTGCCGCAGATGAATCCACCACAGACTGGGGAATATCCTTGGGACCTTGAAAGGCTCCCGCCACAAACACCCCTTTTCTATTGGTTTCAACCGGCGCAAAAGAAGATGTCTTGGCAAAATTTCCGTCGGTCAGCTCAATGCCCAGTTTTTTGGCCATGTCAATGATTTCAGGGGAAATTTCAAGACCAACGGAAAGAACGATCATATCAAAGGTTTCATTGATATTTTTTCCCGCTTCATTGGTATAGGTGATCTTCAGATCTCCGGTGACATCCTGGGGAACCACGGTATGAACCCTGCTTCTTTCAAAGCGGATTCCCTGGTCCTTGGCCCGGTTGTAATATCTTTCAAAATCCTTGCCATGGGTTCTCATGTCCATATAGAAGATGGCGCATTCCAGATCGTCTCCTGCATGTTCCTTGGCAATGACGGCTTCTTTGAGGGCATACATACAGCAAACCGAAGAACAATATTTATTGTCACATCTGTTCTGGTCCCTGGAGCCCACACACTGGAACCAGGCCACTTTTTTAGGCTCCTTGTGGTCAGACATCCTTGTCAGATGACCACCCGTGGGTCCGGAAGCGGAAAGTATCCGTTCAAATTCCATGGCCGTCATGACATTGGGATGACTGGCATACCCGTAGTTGTCAAATTTAGACGGGTCAAAGGGTTCAAATCCGGGCGAGAGGACAACGGCACCGGCATCGATGTCAACCACCTCATCCTTCATCATATGGTCAATAGCATCCATCTGGCAGACTTCAGCACAGACCTTGCACCCGCCGGTTTTAAAGTGCATACACACACTCCGGTCAATGGCCGGGGTGTTGGGCACCGCCTGGGCATAAGGCACATACACGGGTTTTCTGCCCTGGAGTCCCATTTCATATTCACTGGGAATCAAAGACGGGTGCGTTTTGGTAAACTCTTCCTTGATTTTCGCCAGGGTGATATGACCTGTGGGGCAGACCGATGCACAGGCCCCGCAGGCCATACATACATCTGATTGAATGCCGAACGGGGTGTCAATGCGCATCTCAGTGCCTCGGCCGGCAAAGCTGATGGCGGCGTTGCCCATTTTCTCACACATCCTGACACACAGACCGCACAAAATGCAGGTATCGTCTTCCTTTTTGAAGCGGGGGGCCTTAATCTTATATTGTTTGGCCAGTTTTTGCAGTAAAGGCACTTCAGGACACCGGGCATACAGCATCTCAACGATGAGCTTTCTGCCCTGGTGGACGGCGTCCGTATCTGTTTTGACCTCCATGCCTTCCCAGATGGGATAATTACACGCTGTGACAAATTTGGTTCGTCTGCCGTCAAAAAGCTCGACCGTGCAGATTCGGCACATCCCGGCCGGTTCCAATGCTTTGTGGTGACAAAGTGTGGGGATTTCAACACCATATTTTTCAGCCACGTGAATAATATACTGGCCGTCTTCTCCCTGTACTTGTTTACCATTGAGTTTAAAAGTTACCATAGATATTATTCCTCATTATTTGATAACGATTGCGTCGAATTTACAGGCATCGTAACAAATTCCACATTTTATACACTTATCCTGATCCAGAACATGGGGCTCTTTTTTCGTGCCTGTGATGGCGTTCTGGGGGCATTTTTTTGCACAGCTTGTACAGCCCGTACAGGCGTCTTCATCGATTTCATACATAAAAAGGTTCTTGCACACACCTGCCTTGCACTTTTTGTCCCTGATGTGGGACTCATACTCTTCCCTGAAATATTTGATGGTGGTCAAAACAGGGTTGGGAGCTGCGGTGCCAAGGCCGCAAAGAGAGAATCGTTGTATCATGACCCCAAGCTCTTCAAGCAGCTCGATGTCCCCTTCTTTTCCTTCACCTTCACAAATGGCTGTCAGGATGTCCAAAGACTGCTTGATACCTTCCCGGCAGGGGTTGCACTGGCCGCAGGATTCATCTTTGAGAAAATCTAAAAAATACCGTGCCACATCCACCATACAGGTATTCTCATCCATGACGATCATGCCGCCGGAACCCATGATGGACCCCACAGAGGCAAGCTGCTGGTAATCCACCGGGGTGTCCATAAGGGCTTCAGGAATACACCCGCCAGACGGTCCGCCGGTCTGGACCGCCTTGAATTTCTTTTTTCCGGGCAACCCTTCCCCCAGGCTAAAGACAATATCTTTAAGGGGGATGCCCATGGGTACCTCAAGCAGTCCGGTGTTCCTGACTTTGCCCACAAGGGAAAAGGCTTTTGTGCCCTTGGAGTTGTCCGTGCCGAAACTGGCGTACCAGGGGGCGCCCTTAAGAATAATGGCTGGAACATTGGCATAGGTTTCCACATTATTGAGATTGGTGGGCTGATCCCTGAACCCTTTTTCAACCGTGTGGACATATTTGGCTTTGGGACGGCCGACTTTTCCCTCAAGGGAAGCCATCAGGGCCGTGGACTCACCACAGACAAAGGCCCCTGCACCCGTGGAAATTTTAATCTTAAAGCAAAATTTTGTCCCGGCAATATTATCCCCTAACAGGCCGTAAGCCGTGGCCTGTTTGATGGCTGTGACCAGCCGCTTTACGGCCAGAGGATATTCGTTTCGAACGTAGATAAACCCGAGAGAGGAGCCAATGGCTAAGCCTGCAATGAGCATTCCTTCAATCACGGAGTGGGGATCCCCTTCAAGGATGCTCCGATCCATGTAAGCACCGGGGTCGCCCTCATCTGCATTGCAGATGATAGATCTTTGCCCGTCATGCTTGGCACAGGTGGCCCATTTAATGCCAGTGGGAAACCCACCGCCGCCCCGGCCCCGGAGACCGGACTCTTTTACCGCAGTGATGATCTCCTGGGGTTTTGCGTTGTGAAGGGCGTCAAGAAAGGCAATGTACCCCTGCTTGCCAAAGTACTCTTCAATGGAATCCGGATCCATATACCCACAGTTTCTAAGGGCAATTTTGACCTGACCTTTGAAGAACGGGATATCTTCAAGAAAAGGGATACCCTCAATGGGGTCAACCTGTTCCTGGGGATTGGCCATATCTTGTTCAAGAAGGGATCTTGGATCCCGAATCTGGCCAAGTATATGTTTTTTAATTTTTTTGTCGCTAAAATCATTGGCCATGTAACCATGAATGATATCAACGATCTTGTCTGAGGTGACTTTCTTAAACATCATCCTTGGTTTGCCCTTGGCAAGGATTTCTACCAAGGGTTCTGCCTCACAGTATCCAATGCAACCCGTCTGACAGATATCAATGGAGTCATTGTCGGCAAACGTCTCTGTGGCAGTATTGAAAGTTTCCCTGGCACCGGCGGCAATCCCGCAGGAGGCCATCCCGATGTTCACCTTGACAGTATCGGGAAGGTTCAGCTTTAACCGGTATTCCTTTTTTATTAATTCCAGATCTTTTACAGACTGAATGTTCATGATTCATACCTCTTGATAGGTTATTCGTATTGATTTAGCACGTTCTTGATTTCATCGGTCGCAATACGGCCGTGCATATCCTCATTAATTTTGACAACAGGGCCTAAACTGCAGCAGCCGATGCAACGAACAGACTCAAGGGTATATCGTTTATCTTCGGTGGTTCCACCGTCTCTAATATTAAGGCTTGTCTCAATATGTTCTTTGATGCGGTCCGCCCCTCTGACGTGGCAGGCTGTCCCCGTGCAGATGGAGATGATATTCCGTCCCCTGGGCTCAAGGCTGAAGGTGCTGTAAAAGGTGGACACCTCGTAGATCCTGCTGTAGGGAATGGACAATTTTTCAGACACATAGGACAGTGCAGGTCTGGGAATGTAGTTATACCGGCGTTGAATAGCCTGGAGAATCATGATCAGATTCTCCTTGTCATTATTAAACTCTTTTTCAATCATCTGGTCCAGTTCCAGATAATCTATTTCCTCTTCGCCGCCGGTGGGCTGGGTATTGGCGTTGCTCATCGATACTCTCCTCTAAGGTTCTCTTGGACTGTATAGCCGTGAGGGTTATACGGCGCAAATCTGCTGGGTTACAGGACAGGCCTCAACGCAGGCCCCGCATCCGGTACATTTGTTTATATCAATGCTTCTGGCCCGTTTTTTTACTTTGACCTTGAAATTACCTGCAGTACCTTCAATGGATTCAATATCTGAATATGTGACTAGTTCAATATTTAAATGCCGGCCGACCTCGACCAGTGTAGGTGAGATAATTCACATGGCACAGTCATTGGTAGGAAAGGTCTTGTCCAGCTGGGCCATGACACCACCGATGGATGGGCTCTTTTCAACCAGGTAGACATAAAATCCGGAGTTCGCAAGATCCAGTGCTGTGAGCATGCCGGAAATTCCACCGCCAACCACTACCACGGATCCGGTTTTCTTAGATTCCATTGTTTGATTCTCCTGTTTTAATTCATAAATCACTATCCGACAAAACAGTCAGCAAATTTTGGATGACTGTCTGAAATTTGTCTTAATGATTTTCCTTATTATTAATTGTTGTTAATCAAAAAATTATGTTATAAAACCATCTGTCAAACAATGTCAACCATTATCGAACAAAACCCTTGCGCCCCGTTGATTCATGAAAAAAATCATTACAATATGCGGCCCCACCGGGATTGGGAAAACCGGATTTGCCATTTTTCTGGCAAAAGCAGTCAATGGTGAAATCATCGGGGCCGATTCCATGCAGATTTACAAGTATATGGATATCGGTACTGCCAAACCCGATGCATCGGAACTGGCACAGGCGAATCATCATCTGGTGGATTTTCTGGATCCGGCAAGAGATTTTGATGCCGGACAATATGCGCAACTGGCCGACCGGGCCGTTGATACCATTGTACAAAAGAACCGGACTCCCATTGTGGCCGGGGGCACGGGCCTGTATATAAGGTCTCTGTTATACGGCCTGTTCCGCTCTCAACCCGTGTGCCAGGACACTCTGGCTGAACTGACCCAAACCCTTGAAAAAAAAGGAAGCCCTTATCTACACCATCAGCTGGAATCCTGTGATCCTATGGCGGCACAGCGGATCCATCCCCATGATGGATTCCGTATCATCCGTGCGCTGGAAGTGTTTCAAACCACGGGCATTCCCATATCCGAGAGCCAGACCCAGCAGTCTTTCACCCACCCCCGTTACCGCAGTCTGACGCTGGGGCTTTATATGGACCGTCATGACCTTTACCATAGAATCGAACAAAGGGTGGACCGTATGATGGCCCAGGGATTTTTGTCTGAAGTTCGAAATCTGGTAAACAATGGATATCATCTGAACCTGAAATCCATGCAGTCCATTGGATACCGCCATATGGGAAAAGTGATCAATCATGAGCTGGATATCGAGACGGCTGTATCTCTTTTGAAACGGGATACCAGGCGATATGCCAAGCGCCAGTTCACCTGGTTTAAAAAAGAGCCGGGCATTGTCTGGATTGCGCCTTCACAAAAGAACCGGGCCGTGGCCCTGGTAAAAGATTTTTTGACATCTCTTTGAAACTTGCCTATATTTCGGCCAGGCATTAACCTTGTTACTTAAAAAAAGAATGGATATGAAGCCCAGACAGTTAATGATGGTTCGTTTTCTGGTCGGTATGTCAATCATCGTGCTGATGTGTGCGATGTGGGGGTGCGCGGCTAAACCGTCCCGGACATCCACTCAAGACCCGCCCGCAACAAAAATTCAACCCCCGGGCCCGACGGCGCAAACGGCGGTCCGGGTGGAAAGACTGGCAACCAACGCTGCCGCGTTGATGCAATCCGGTGAATTGGAAGCGGCATTTCATACTTATAACCAGGCACTGGCCCTGAATCCGGAAACACCCCAGAAGAACCGAATCATGAACAAAATTGACCAGGTACTGGCCAAAATGCCCTCTGATTTGATTCACACTTTTTTAAAAATACCGGATCTGGCGGTACCGGAACCCTCGCTGCAATACTGGCTGGGAGTCACCCTTGCCCAGGAAGCAAAGTACGCAAAAGCCATGTCTGTGTTGACCCGGTTTATGGATCTTTGGCCGGATCATCTCCGGGTGCCGGAGGCACAGGCATGGGTGGCATGGATCCGGCAGGACCTGTTTAAAAAAGACACCATCGGATGTCTGCTGCCGTTGTCCGGAAAATATGCGATTTACGGCCAGAAAGCCTTGAAAGGCATTCACCTGGCCATTCAGGATCTGGCTGAAATCCACAACCGCAAATTCAATATTGTCATAAAAGATACCCAGGGGGATCCGGATATTGCAGCTGCATGTGTGGATGAGCTGGATCAAGCCAATGTGGCCGGGATTATCGGACCGCTTCTGGCTGTGGATAAAGCCGGTGCCCGTGCCCAGGAATTGAAGATCCCGCTGATTGCTCTGACCCAGAAACAAGATTTTGCTTTGTCCGGAGAGTATCTGTTTTCCAATTTTATCACGCCCGAAATGCAGGCACAGACCCTGGCGGCATATGTATTCAGAACACTGGGCCTGGAAAAGGTCGCTATCCTTTATCCGGAAGAGCCTTATGGCAGGCAATATATGCAGCTGTTTTCACAGGCCGCGGCCGAATATGGCGGTGACGTGGTGGGGATGCAGACGTACGACGGCAAAAGCAATGATTTCACGGAACCCGTCCGCAAACTGATAGAACGGTTGAGCCAGCCATCGGATTCATCCGATTCTGTTATTCTTGAGTTCGAAGCTTTGTTCATCCCGGATTCCGCATCCCGGATCAATATGATTCTTCCACAACTGGCGTTTCATGATGCCCGGGGCATGGTGCTGCTGGGAACCAATCTGTGGCATCACCCAAGTCTGCTGGATCAGACCAAAAGGTACAACCAGAATACCATTATCACGGACGGGTATTTTGAATTCAGCCAAAAACCGGCCACGGTCCGGTTCACCCAACGCTTTTCAAACCTGTATGGCGAATCCCCCGGTCTGCTGGAAGCCATTTTTTATGATACGACCCGGATCTTGATTTCAACCGCCATGGACCCTTTGGTGAATTCCCGGCAGGGTCTGAAAGAGGCGCTTCTGGCAGAAAGAATATTTGAAGGGGCCACCGGCAGAACGATTTTCAACAGCAACGGCACGGCCCGTAAAGAGCTGTTTCTGATCACCATAAAAAATGACCGGTTTGTGGAACTGGACCGTTGATCCGGCAGGGACTTATCCGCCGAAGTACACATCCTGACCCGTGGCCTCCAGTACCGACTGCCACAGACGACCATTGGGATCCAGCCGTTTCTGCCGCCCGGCAGACGCTTCCATGGGCACATGCACATAATGGTTGTTCCAGTAACTGATAAGCAGTTTGGTTTTGCCTGCCATGCCGGCATGGACGGCATCACGTCCCAGCAGACCGCAGAATACACTGTCATTGGCGTTGGCTGCCAGGCTTCGGATGATATAGGCCGGATCAATATATTTCAGGGAAACATCCCTATTTTTTGACGTGAACCATTGGGTGATTTTATCCTTGAGAAACAGACCGATGTCCTGAAGCACGATATTACCTGAAGGATCGTATTTTTTTTCTTTTTTTTCGAAAAAATTCTGTCCTGCGCCTTCCGCCACGATCACCACGGCATGGTTCCGGGTGTCGACCCGGTTTTCCAACGCCTGAAGAAACCCGTTATCCCCATATAGATCAATATCCACTTCCGGGATGAGTACAAAATTGGCATCCTGCTGGGCCAATGCCGCCGTGGCCGCCAGAAACCCTGAATGACGGCCCATGAGCTTGATCAGTCCGATGCCGTTGGGATAGGCTTCTGCTTCATTATGCGCACCCTTGATGGCCAGGGTGGCCACATCCACTGCAGAATCGAATCCAAAGGACCGGGATACCAGAAAAATATCATTGTCAATGGTTTTGGGAATTCCCACCACCGAGATTTTTAAATTTCTTTGCTCAATCTCTTCGGCAATTTTTTTGGATGCCATCAGGGTGCCGTCTCCCCCCACCATGAACAGAATCCCGATGCTCATACGTTCCAGACAGTCCACCACCACGCCGATATCCTGGCTGCCCCGGGAAGATCCCAGAATGGTCCCGCCTCTGTCCTGAATACCGGCCACGGTCTCAGGTGTGAGATCCAGAATGTCGTGACCGTATTCCGGAATAAATCCCTGGAGCCCGTGACGGATACCATAAATGGTGTTGACATGATAGATGTGATACAGTTCCAGCACCACGGCCCGAATAATGTCATTGAGGCCCGGACACAGCCCCCCGCAGGTCACGATGGCGCATTTCAGTTTGCTGGGATCAAAATAGATCTTTTCCCTGGGGCCGGCCTGTTCAAAACTGAGCAACGCCTGACAGGTATCCACTGCATCCTGGATATATTCCGTCTGAACATCCACAATGATCCGGGAATCATCAGAAATAAAGGAGTGCCGCCGCTGGGTCGACCGTGCCACCCGTTTGATGGGAGAAACAATATTGGCCTTTCCGAGCACCGGAATATCCGTACACAAATCATGGGGTATCATCGATTGCCTCCGTTGAACTTGAAAGAACCTTTACCCAGAATATCATGCAGGTGCAAAATGCCTTCCAGCCGGTTGTCGGAATCAACAATGGGTAACACAGTGATCTCATATTTTTCCATCAGGTTCAATGCATCGTACAGATATGCGTCCACACTTGAGCAACGGGGATTTCGGGTCATGACATCGCCGGCCGTCAACCCGTGATAATCTGTGATGCCCCGGGCGATGGCGTGGCGGATATCTCCATCCGTGATAATACCTTTTAATTGCCGGTAGCGGTTGAGTACCAGCACAGCTCCCAGGCTGAACCGGTCCATGATCTCCAGAGCGGATGTCATGGTGTCATCCACAAAAACACCGGGTGCCTGGTCTGCGGCAAGCATGATTTCACCCACCCGGCTGGCCAGGCGCTGCCCCAGAGCCCCGCCGGGATGGGACCGCATAAAATCGGTTTTTTTAAATCTCTTTTTTTCTATCAAAACCACGGCCAGGGCATCCCCCATGGCCAGCTGGGCCGTGGTGGATGCCGTGGGTGTCATATTGAAAGGACATGCCTCTTTTTCCACCCCGGTATCAATGACCAGGTCACAATATCGGGCCATGGTGGATGCCGGATTTCCGGTGAATCCGGCCATGCGGCATCCAATACCCCGGATCACCGGCAACAGCTGATTGAGCTCGCTGGTTTCCCCGCTGTTGGAAATGGCAATGAACACATCATGGGGGCTTACCATGCCCAGATCCCCATGCACGGCTTCCACAGGATGAAGAAACATGGCATGGGTGCCGGTACTGCTTAAGGTGGCAGCGATTTTACGGCCGATCAGCCCGGATTTCCCGATGCCGGAGATAATCACACGTCCCGGTGTATCACAGATATCCTGAACAAGGGTTTCAAATGCCTGATCCAGTTTTTCCGCCAGGGCTAAAATACCCCGGGCTTCAATTTCCAATACGTCTTTGGCTTTGGATATAATCATCATAAAAATTTCATGGGGTTATGGTTATTCAATCCATCAATTTATACACCACTCATCCGGTTTTTCCCATAAGAAAAAGATTTTTAAAAAAAATATGCATAAAAGGTCGGCCTTTGATTGACATTTGAGCTGTTTTCATGCTATCTGATTGCGGTTAACCATCCGGATTTGAAAAATCTTCAGGAAACCAACAGCCCTGAAACATGTTGCTGACAGGACAATACAGCAGTTTTTCAGGCTTTGATAAATTAAACCCACAAGGATTTAGGAAAAAAGTATCATGATCTGTACAACGATTAGGGAAGGGGAAGACTGTGTATTCATGACAGCCGCCGGCTGCAGCTATAATGAAGGTAACTGCCTGCCGGTCGTGGAGGAGTGCATGGGGTGCCAGAGAATGTCTGAATATCCCACGGGCATGTATTGTAAGGCCGCACCGGATCCGTCCCTGAAATGGAAGAACGGCTCCTGCAACATGGCCACGCACATCAAGACCACGACGGAAAGCAAAAAACAGAAAATCAACCCGATCAAGGCCTCCAAAAGAAGATAGTTGTTTTTTTGACCGCATTTTACAAAACTCTGTGGTTTTTCATCTTCAAAAGAAAGCCGCAGAGTTTTTTTGATTTTTTGTGAGGAGTCTGCCCATGAACGCGATTGCCAACGAATTGAACGCCATTGTATCACAGGCCAATCCCCATGTTTTTGACATGCTGTCCGATATGGGAAAAGCCCTTTTTTTTCCAAAAGGCATCCTCAGCCAGAGCGCGGAAGCCAAAGCCCGAGCCCATAAAATCAACGCCACCATCGGGATAGCCAAACAGGGCGGCCATGTTTTAAACCTGCCTGCCGTGACCCGGTATATTTCGGGTATTGCACCCGACGAGTATCTGCCTTATGCGCCGTCTTTCGGCCTGCCCGGGCTGCGGGAACAGTGGAAAAAAGACCTGTATGAAAAAAATCCGTCCCTGGCCGGAAAAGAGATCAGCCTGCCCGTGGTTACCTCGGGCATCACCCACGGCGTTTCCGTGGTTTCAGACATGTGGGTGAACCCAGGAGATGTGATCGTGCTGCCGGATATGATGTGGGGTAACTACAACATGACTTTTACGGTGCGCAATCAGGCAAAAATTGTTCATTACAAGGCCTTTGATGAGGCCCTGACACAATTTAACATCGATGATTTTGAATCCGTGATAACGACCGAAGCAGGCCGGACCGATAAAATCATCACCATACTCAATTTTCCCCACAATCCCAGCGGGTACTCGCTGAGCCGACAGGAAGCCGACCGGGTGGCAGACATTCTTCTTACCATCGCACAATCCGGCACCCATGTGGTGGCGGTCTGTGATGATGCGTATTTCGGACTGTTTTTTGAAGAAGAAACCAGCAAAGAATCTTTGTTCGCCAAACTGGCCGGCAAACATGAACGACTGGCCGCCATCAAACTGGACGGTGCCACCAAAGAAGATTATGTCTGGGGATTCCGGGTGGGATTTATCACTTACGGCATGACCGCAGCAGACCCGGCAAAAATGAATCACCTGAATCAGTCCCTGGAAAAAAAGACGGCCGGCTGCATCCGGGGCAATATTTCCAACGCGTCCCACCTGGGTCAGACTATTTTGCTCAAAGCCATGGCGGATCCGGAATATCACCCCCAGAAACAGGAAAAATTCAGTCTGCTCCAACAGCGGGCCGCCAGAATCAAAATCGTTCTGGCGGATCCGGCGTACCGGTCCGGATTTGATGTGTATCCGTTCAATTCGGGTTATTTCATGTGCATTCGCCTCAAAGATGTGGATGCAGAACAGTTGCGGCTTCACCTGCTTGACAAATATGGGGTCGGCCTGATCGCCATTGGTGACCGCAACATCCGTGTGGCGTTTTCCTGCCTGGAGGAAATGGATGTAAAACCTTTGTTCGATATTGTCATGCAAGGCATCAACGATCTGCGCGCAGCCTGAAGCAGAAAAAAGGACCTGAAGGAACATGGGATCATTTGACGTCAAAGTGGCCTTCAAGTGGCTGTTGAATTTTGTTCTCATCGGCATGATCGCCGGATTGGGAGCCGTGATTTTCCATTATCTGTGCGGCCTCGGCATGCATTATTTTATGGATATGATAGCCGGTTACCGGCCGGCCTCACCTGCCGGGGAACATGCCCTGCTGCCCGCCACCAGTACGCCGTTCAATCGATGGCTGCTGCTGATTCTGCCGGCACTGGGCGGCGTCGTTTCCGGCTGGCTGGTTTATACTTTCGCACCTGAGGCGGAAGGCCATGGTACAGATGCTGCTATTGAAGCCTATCATCACAAAGGCGGCATGATCCGGGGCAGGATTCCCATCATTAAAACGATCGCCTCTGCCATCACCCTTACCACAGGGGGATCAGGTGGAAGGGAAGGACCCATCGCCCAGATCGGCGCAGGATTTGGCTCTTTTCTTGCCACCCGGTTCAAATTGTCGGAAAGAGAACGGCGCATCATGATGGCGGCCGGCATCGGGGCAGGGGTGGGCAGTATATTCCGGGCCCCACTGGCCGGGGCGCTTTTTGCCGCTGAGGTCTTGTACCGGGATCCGGATTTTGAATCTGAAGTTATTATTCCGGCCGGGATTTCTTCTGTGGTGGCATATTGTGTTTTCTGCCTGGTATTCGGGTGGGGGTCTTTGTTTGATTCTCCGGGGTTTAAATTTCAGAACCCCTTGGAACTGGGACCTTATATCGTACTGGCAGGGGTTCTGGTAGCGACAGGATTTCTCTATGTTAAAGTTTTTTACGGCATGGTCAGCATTTTTCACAAGCTTAAAATCCCCAACCATATCAAACCTGCCATCGGCGGGCTGTGCACCGGCATTATCGGTTTTTTTCTCCCCTATACCCTGGCATTCGGCTATGGCATGGCCCAGAATGCCATTTTCAACCAGGTGGCCATTCCCACCCTCATTGCTTTGGCCATCGGCAAAATTTTCACCACATCCTTTTCCATTGGATCGGGTGGCAGCGGCGGTGTTTTCGGTCCTTCCATCGTCATCGGTGGTGCCATGGGTGGAGCGATAGGCCAAATTTTCCACATGTTCATCCCAACTGTGGTTGTCAACCCAGGCGCTTTTGTCATTGTGGGCATGGCCGGTTTTTTCACTGCCGTTTCCAATACCCCGATCTCTACTATTATCTTTGTGAGCGAAATGACCAATTCTTATCACCTGCTTTTGCCGAGCCTTCTGGTATGCTCCCTGTGTTATCTGCTGTCCCAGCGCTTTTCCATTTATGAAAAACAGGTCAAATCCCGGGTGGATTCGCCGGCCCATGCCGGGGAATTCATGATGGACATCCTCCAGACCATGAAAGTGGGCAACCTGGACCATCTGATCAAAAAAGTCCAGTGTGTCAGTGAAAATATGTCTTTTTCCGAATTCAAAACCCTGTATCAGATCACCAAACAGCATTATTTTCCGGTACTGAACGCCAACGGGGAATTCACCGGCATTTTTTCATCCAATGACATCCGGGAAGTGATTTTCACCATTCATATCGAAGATCTGGTGGTGATGAAAGATATCATGATCTCCGATCTGATCACCACCACCCCTGCCCAAGATCTGAACACGGTGCTGCATAAACTCACGCAGAAAAACATCGATGCGCTGCCGGTGGTGAATGAAACCAATCCCACAGAACTGATCGGCCTGATCTACCGGCGGGATATCATCGCCCATTACAATCAGCACATTCAAGGAATCCGGGCGGCACACTCACCGAATCAGAATTCCGATCCGGCGTGATTTACTCATAGTTTACCTGTTTGAGAAACAATCCTTTAGCCGGCGCGGTTGCCCCGGCCAGAGACCGGTCTTTTGCCGACAGAATCTGTTCAAACATGGCAGGGGGCACTTTTCCAAACCCTGCATCCACCAGTGTTCCCATCAGATTCCGAACCATGTTTTTTAAAAATCCACTGGCGCAGATCCTGAATACCAGCCGGTCACCATCCAACCGGTCCATCCGGGCCATGAACACCGTCCGGACAGTGGATTTTCTGGGAGATCCCGCATTTTCAAATGATTTAAAATCACGGGTGCCGCATATCAAGGCACAGCACTGTTTCATCACATCGATATCCAATGAACGGTGAATGTGCCAGACATAATTTTTGCCGACGGCACAGGGGGTTTCCCGGTTCAGAATAAAATAAGCATATTCCTTGGAAACGGCAGAATATTGGGCATGAAACGTGTCAGGCACCCGGTGGCAGGCTGTTAAGACAATGGGCAGTTTCATCAGGCTGTTGACCCCTTTTTTCAGCATATGGGGCGGCAGGGACGTGTCTGCAAAAAAAGAAGCCACCTGGCCCAACGCATGGACCCCGGCATCAGTGCGACCGGAACCGGCAAGGGTGACGGCCTGGTTAAGTATCCTGGACAATACTTTTTCGAGCTCTCCTTGAACGGTGATTTTTTCCGGTTGCCGCTGCCATCCGGAAAACCCGGTACCGTCATACTCAATGATCAGTTTAAAGGTTTGAATCATGACCTGTGTGAAATGACGAAACTTTGGCCAGTCCGGCGTTGGCTTTTCTGATCTGCCGGGCCAGATTGCGGGCGGTTTCAGGGCCCAGAATTCGGGCATAATTCAGATAAAAGTCCTTGTACGCCCGGGCAATGGCAGGTTTGAGTGCCACCCCTTTGTCCGTGGGAAAAATGGCAATGGTTTTGCCGTATTTTTTTCTTTTCACCAGTTTCTTTTTGGCCAGCGCATCGATGAACCGGGTGATGGTGGACGGGGTCAGCTGCAATAAGATTCCCAGTTTCTTGGGATTGATGCCGGGATTATCATACAGAATTAAAAGAAACGACACATGGGCCGGAGAAAGTTTCAACGGAGCAAACCCGGCTTCCGCCATTTTCAGCAGTTGCCGTGAAAACGCATTGACACTGTAGAACAGGCAGTCATCCAGAAAATGCCGGGATGCTGGCGTGTGTGAGTCATTCCTGTGGGGCGTATCCTCAGGCATGGTCACCCGGAGCATCACCAAAGCGATTTTGGATTGCCAGGATCGCCGGTTCGTTTTCCATCAGCATCCGGACACAGTCCGGGTTCAGTTTGATGCCTGACAGGCGCGTGAGTTCTTCAAACGCAGCCTCATTACTCCAGGCCGGTTTATAGGACCGGTGACTGGTGAGGGCATCAAAAATATCTGCCACGGAAACGATCTGGGTTTCAATGGGAATCTCATCTTGTTTCAACCGGTTGGGATACCCCTTACCGTCAATGGTTTCATGGTGGGATCCGGAAATGTTCCGTAAAAGGCTGAGGTGTTCAAAAGATTGCAGGCCCAGATGATCGGCAATGGCATCGATAATCTCTCGGCCTTTGCTGGAGTGGGTCTGCATGATTTCCCACTCTTTTTCGTCCAGCCGCCCGGGTTTGAGCAGAATATCATCGGGAATGCCGATTTTGCCGATATCGTGCAACGGGGCGAATAAAAACAGATTTTCTATGAATTCATCGGTGAGATCTATATGGCATTTTTTGGCCAGCTCTCGGGCGATAAGCCTTGCGTACCGGGCCATCCGTTCCAGATGGTTCCCGGTTTCAGGATCCTTGTAACTGACCAGCCCCAGACAGGACCGGAATGCCCCCACCAGCATTTGTGAGGATTGCAGTTTGTTGACCATCAAGCAGTTGATCAGCTGGGCGTAAAGGTCCAGTTTTATCAAATCCTTTTTTTTGAACACCTTTTTTTGGTATGAATTGAAAAACAGCATGCCGATGAAGTCATCACAATCGAAAAGAGGCACTGAGTAACTGGCCTGATACCCGTTGGATGCGATTTTCCGGGTATGTTCATGGGTGCCGTTATTAAACACGGTCATGTCGTTGACCAGCCGGTTTTTTTTTAAAGCTTTCATTTCCATCAAAGACGGTGCATTTTTTATCAGGCATTCATAAAATTGTAACGGCATATCTTTTGAACTTTGAACAAAAGTTTTCAAAGCGTTCATCTCCCTGTCAAACAGGGAAACGGAAACCCGGTCGATATAGGTGAATTCCTGCCGGATCATCTGATGCAGGTGCCCAAATTTTTCACCCAGTGACGTTGAACTGTGCAGATTTTTATACCGGCCAGGGGCCAGAACGACATCTTCCATTGTATTATGTCCGTTCAGTCAATCCGTTTCTTTGATCACATCTGCCATAAATCCTTTTTTACTATAGTCATATCCCGGGGCATAATCAACACCCGGCTGACGACATATTTTATGTCAGTGATGAATACCAGTGAAAATAATCGTTGTCAATCCATTTACAGCGCCCGGGGGCAAGGCTATAATGACAAACCATGAATATTTTTGAAAGATCAAAAAAAAGAGGCGATTGAAATGAAGGGGTTCGCATTTGCCGGCATCCATGCCGGGATCAAAAAAAACGGGATCAAAGATCTGGGATTGATCCTTTGTGAAAAACCGGCTGCTGCAGCAGCAGTGTTCACCCGAAACCAGGTCAGGGCTGCGCCGGTGATCCTGGGCCGGCAAATGATACAAAAAGGGGCCTGCCAGGCCGTGCTGGTAAACTCGGGCAATGCCAACTGCTTCACCGGTGCACAGGGCATTGAAGATGCCCGCCGCACTATCCGGATCGTGGCGGATACCTTCGGGATACCCCAAGACCTGGTGATGGTGTCCTCCACCGGGGTGATCGGTGCCCCGCTGCCCATGGATAAATTTGAAACCGGGATACCTCAGCTGAAAACACAAATGCGTACCGGCACCCTGGCGGATTTTGCCACGGCCATTCTCACCACGGATCTCACCATGAAAACCGTTGAGATGACCGCAGATATCGACACGGACCTGGGCCGACAGACCATTGCCATGACAGGAGTGGCCAAGGGATCGGGCATGATCCGACCGGACATGGCCACCATGCTGGCCTATGTGCTTACCGATGCCCATATCAGTTCTTCAGATCTGAAACAGGCATTGACATCGGCCTGTAATAAAACCTTTAACCGCATCACTGTGGACGGGGACACTTCCACCAACGATACGTTGCTGTGCCTGGCAGGGGGTACGGGCAATGCCCATATCACCAACGATACCTCCCGGGCCGTGTTTCAAAGCCTGCTGGAAAAGGTCTGCCTGGATCTGGCCACCCGGATTGTCAGAGACGGTGAGGGGGCCACCAAACTGGTACAGATCACGGTGAAAGGTGCGGCTACAAAGCAGGATGCGTTCAAGGCGGCAGAAGCCATTGCCCATTCCAACCTGGTCAAGACCGCCGTGTATGGCGAAGATCCCAACTGGGGACGAATCACGGCGGCTGCCGGCCGGTCCGGGGCTGTTGTGGACCCGGACCGGATGGATCTGTTTTTTGATACCCTGGCCCTGGTCATTCAGGGCAAATGGCAGGGAAAAACAGCGGAAAAACAAGCTGCAGAAATCATGAAAGCATCCGAGATCTCCATGACCCTGGATCTGAATCTGGGGGAGCACACGGATCAATTCCTGTTCTGCGATTTCAGTGAGAATTATGTCAAAATCAATGCCGATTACCGGTCCTGAACCTGAAAATCAGCCCATGCGGCTGCAGAAATTTCTGGCCCGGTCCGGGGTATGTTCCCGGCGGGCGGCCGAAGATTTGATTGTCAACGGCCGCATCCGGGTCAACGGAAACCGGATCACCACCCTGGGCACCAAAGTGACTCCCGGATTAGATGCGGTTCAATTTGACAACACCCGGATCTGCCTGCCCGGAAAAACTGCATTCATCTATATTGCCGTCAACAAACCCGAGGGCGTGGTCACCTCCTGTGCCAGAAAACACGGGGACAAAATCATCCTGGATCTGGTGACCCTGCCGGACCGGATTTTTCCCGTGGGACGTCTGGACAAGGATTCCCGGGGCCTGGTGCTGCTCACCAATGACGGGGACCTGCACAACAAACTCTCCCATCCCTCCCACAACCATGAAAAAGAATACCGGCTGACCACGGTCCATCCGGTTAAAGACACGGATTTGACGGCCATGGCCCAGGGCATGATCATCCAGGGAAAAAAAACACGGAAAGCCCGGGTTAAAAGGATTTCCGACAATCAGTTCATCCTGGTGCTCAAACAGGGGCTGAACCGTCAGATCCGAAAAATGGTGGGCAAAACCGGAAACCGGGTCATCGTGCTGGAACGGGTCCGTATGGCCAATGTGATTCTGGGAAACCTTGCACCCGGGGCCTGGCGTTACCTGACCCCTAAAGAGATCAAGGGGTTAACCCAGTGACCGGATGCCGATGGCGGACCGGATCTTTTGCAGAAACGGCACGGAAAAGGCCCTGGCTTTTTCTGCCCCTTTGGCCAGAATCCCTTCAATATCTTCTGGATTTTTGATCAGGTCATTATACCTTTGCCGGGGCTCGGCCAAAAGGGCGTTGATATACGCGAACAATTCCTGTTTCATCACCCCCCAGGCGATTCCTTCCCGGTACCGGTCCGCCATGGCACAGGTCTCCGATTCCGAGGCAAAGGCCCGATAAATGGAGAACAAGGTGCAGGTGTCCGGATCTTTGGGCTCATCCGGCCCCAAAGAATTGGTCTGGATCTTCATGATCATTTTACGCAGTCTTTTTTCCGTGTCAAACAGCGGAATAAAATTGTTGTAGCTTTTGCTCATTTTCCGAGCGTCCAGACCGGACAGGACGGCGGTATTGTCATCCACCACCACTTCGGGCAGAACAAACAGGTTTTCATACACATGGTTGAACCGGGCGGCAATGTCCCGGGTCATCTCCAGATGCTGAATCTGGTCTTTTCCCACAGGCACCTTGCCTGCGTTGAACATTAGAATATCGGCCGCCATAAGAATCGGGTATGAAAACAATCCCATGGTGATGGCCTGGTCCGGGTCTTTTTTTCCATCGGCGTCATTTTCCTGAACCTTTGCCTTGTAGGCATGGGCCCGGTTCATGAGCCCTTTGGCGGTAAGACATGTGAGAATCCAGGTCAGTTCCGGGATTTCAGGGATATCCGACTGCCGGTAGAACACGCAGTTGTCATGATCCAGGCCCAGGGCGATCCAGGCGGCGGCGATCTCCAACGTGGACTGCTGCCGTTTTTCAGGGTCATGATTTTTGATCAATGAGTGGTAGTCTGCCAGAAAATAATAAGAGGTCAGGTCCGGATTTTTGCTGGTGGCCACGGCCGGCCGGATGGCTCCAACGAAATTACCTAAGTGCGGGGTGCCGCTGGTGGTGATGCCGGTCAAAAAATCTGCATTTTTCATTCAATTATCTTTCATCATCAAAAATTTACGTAAAAACAAGGATTCAACCATAAAGTGCCGGTTTTATCAATATCAAATCATGTTGTTTTCCCGGGCAAATTTTATGGCAAAATCCATCTCTTTTTCCCGGGTATCCAGGTGACCGTCCAGCTTGGCATTGCGCACTTCATTTAAAATCTTTGTAAAGGCCGGCCCGGGCGTCACCCCGATTTGGATCAGATCTTTGCCCCGGATTTTGGGTGTCACATGGCGGAACTCCGTATAAAATCTGGAGATATCCTTACGAACTGCCTCATTTTTTGTCAATGCCATCATATAGAGGACAAACACGGTGTTGAAATTGATCAATGCCCAGTAAAGCTTCTGCCGGGAAACCGGATGGTTGGACTCAATGAAACCCAGCCGGTTTTCCGCCTTGTATCGCATTTCCAACAGCAGCTGCCGTTCTCCCACCGGAATCATGAGCCGGTCACAGATCTGTTCACTGACCTTGAAGGTGCACCGATGGAGCAGCACCATGAAATACACGGCCCATCGCGGATAGGTTTCTTGTACATACAACAAATCATGCCAGGTCAGGGTTTTGTTGGCGGATTCCAGTGTCTGGTAGGTGGCAGGAGTAATTTCCAGCCGGGGATGAATCACTTTGTCAAGCCCGTAATCCGTCATACTGCGGATGGCGGGAATGGGATCTTCTTCACTGAAAATCTGCTTGAGCTCCGACAACACCCGCAGGCCGCTCAAGTTTTTAAAACAATCCACTTTAATGGCATTTCGAATCAGGTTGGCGGTCACTTTGCCGATGTCGAATCTGAACCGGTTGGCAAACTTGATGGCCCGGAATATCCGGGTGGGATCTTCTACAAAACTTAAATTGTGAATGGTGCGGATGGTTTTGTCTTTCAGGTCCCGGGTGCCTCCGAAATAATCGAACAAGGTACCAAAAGTTTCGGCATTCAAGCTCAACGCCAGGGTATTGATGGTAAAATCTCTGCGGGCCAGATCCCGTTTAATGGAGCTTTTTTCCACAATGGGCAGGGCTGCGGGAAAATCATAATATTCCAGCCGGGCGGATGCCACATCCACTTTAATCTGTGGGGAAACAATGACCACGGCCGTACCGAATTTTTTATGGGTGTTCACCCGGCAGTTCAATTTTTCAGCCACATATCTGGCAAAGGCGATGCCGTCACCTTCCACCACAATATCGATATCATCCACGGTTCGCTGCAAAAGCAGATCCCTGACAAACCCGCCCACCACATACAGGTTAAGCCCCAGTTCGTCACCAGCCGCGCCGATGGATTTGAGCAGATCCATGGTCCGGTCGTCCAGACGCTGGGCCATGACATTGTGAATCCGGCGTTTCCGGGCGTTCTGTTTTTTAAACACCAGCTGATCCGCGCGTTTCACTGCTTTGTCATGCTGTACCAGGAAATTAAGCAGGTCCGTGCGGGTGATGACCCCCTTGATTTTTTCTTGATCCATCACCGGAATGATCCGCTGTTTTTTTTCAATGATCTGGTATTCGATTTCAGCCAGGTTGGCATCTGAGGAAATAAATGTGGCTTCCGAGTTCATGTACTCTTCCACCGGCCGGGCCTTGAGCTGATGAAACAGGATTTTTTCCACCACCTGGCGGGTGATGTATCCTTCATAGGAACCTGTGTCTGGATCCACCACCAGCAGGGTGTTGATATTATACCGGGTCATGGCTTTGCCGGCCTGTTCACAGGAAGCGCCCGGTTCAATGGTGATGGCCGGAGAAGACATCAAAGAGCGCGCCACCTGGATCTGCCGGGTCTCTTTTTTCAACTGATCGATGAGCAGATGCTCCACCTGGGCCAAGGTGTGGTTCTCCACCTTGGCGGACGCGGCATAGGCATGGCCTCCGCCGCCGAACATGGACAGAATCCGGCCCACATCCACCTCGGGTATCCGGTTCCTGGCAATGATATGCACCTTGTTTCCTATGAGCACCACAGCAAAATACAGTTCCAGGTTTTCCATGCGCATCACTTTCTGGACAATGGATGCCAGATCCGTGATATAGGTATTAGAAGAGATGGTGGAGATATGAACATCCAGCCCGTTGATCTGATGCCGGGTCATTTCATTGAGCAGATCATTGAGCCAGGAGATCTGTTCCGCTTTGATTTCTCTGACCACCAGGCTGACGACGGTATTAAGGCTGGCTCCGCAGCCCAGCAGAAATCCGGCCTGGATGAAATCCGCCGGTGTGGTGGAAGCATAAGTAAACACCCCGGTGTCTTCATAGATGCCCAACGCCATGATCGTGGCTTCTTCCGGAGTGATCGGGATATTTTTTTTCTGAAGGATTTCGCATAAAATGGTGGTGGTGGCGCCATAGGATTTAAAAATTTCCATGGCCGGTGTCACATCATCAGGTCCGGGGGGATGGTGGTCATACACATGGATGGCCACCTCTTTTTTTTCCAGGAGCTCTTTCACACCCGTCAGGCGGTTTTTCTGGCGGGTGTCCACCAGCACCAGGGTTGAGGTGTCTGAAAAATCGATACCGGCCGGGTCTGCCATGTTGAACAGATACCCCATGGAATGAATGAAAAAATCCCGCAGGGTTTTTTCCTGGGAGCCGGGAAAGATGATCCGGGCGTCTGGATAGAGTTTCTGGGCCGCGAGCATGGCGGCAATGGCATCATAATCCGCATTCACATGACTGGTAATGATGGTTTTGGCGGTACTGCCTTTTTTTTTGGGGACCACAACACAACTCCTGTTGAGATTGAATATCGAATGTTATATAAACTATCTGTATATGTTTTACAAATGATACGACCCCGGTTGAAAAACATCTGCAGCTGGCCCCGTGATTCGGTCCCGGATTTGCAAAACAACCCCCATTGAAGGATATGTTATGTCTGATGTTTATCTGTGGAAAGGCAAAAATCCCAGGGGAAGATCCGTCAAAGGAGAGATGACGGCTGAAACCCCGGAACAGGTCCGGAATATGCTGGTCAGACGAAAAATCACTCCGGGAAAAATCAAAAAAAAACCCAAAGATCTGTTTGAAAACATTGAATTTTTTCAGCCCAAGGTCAAAGACAGTGATGTCATCATCTTTGCCAGACAATTTTCCACCATGATCGATGCCGGACTCCCGTTGCTTCAATGTCTGGAAATTCTTCAGGCCCAGCAGGAAAACCCGACCTTTAAAAAACATCTGAAAAAAATCAAGGAATCCGTGGAATCCGGCGATACCTTTGCCGATGCCCTGAAAAAATTTCCATCCGATTTCAATGAATTGTTTGTTAACATGATTGCCGCCGGTGAGGCCGGGGGTATTCTGGATGTCATTTTGAGCCGGTTGTCCGCATACATGGAAAAAATGGCGAAATTGAAAAAACAGGTCAAAGGGGCCATGACCTATCCCATCATCACCATTATTGTGGCGATCATCGTGGTGGGGATCATCCTGGTATTCGTGATTCCCGTATTTGAAGAAATGTTTGCCAGCATGGGATCGGCCCTGCCGGGTCCGACCCTGCTGGTCGTGGCTTTGAGTAATTTTGTGGTGGCCAATATCGGGTATATTCTGGGCGCCATATTCGGAACCGTGTTTGTGGTCCGACGGTTTTACAAAACCAAAAAAGGCCGGATACTCATGGATGATCTGTTTCTGCGGCTGCCCGTGATGGGGATTCTGATCCGGAAAGTGGCGGTGGCTAAATTCACCCGGACCACCAGCACCATGATGTCGTCCGGTGTGTCCATTCTGGAAGTATTGGATATCGTGGGCCGTACCGCAGGAAACAAAATTGTGGAATTTGCCATTCAAGACGTTAAAGCCGGTATCTCCGAAGGCCGGTCCATGGCGGACCCGCTGCTGGAAAGCGGGGTGTTTCCCTCCATGGTCTGTTCCATGATTGCCGTGGGGGAGTCCACGGGTGCCCTGGACACCATGATGGAAAAAATAGCTGATTTTTATGATGACGAGGTGGATCAGGCTGTAAAAAATCTCACAGATATGATCGAACCCTTTATGCTGGTCTTTTTAGGAGTGGTCGTGGGGGGACTGGTCATCGCCATGTATCTCCCGATTTTCTCCATGGCAGGCGGTATTGGATAGGCCCATGCCTTATGACCCGTTTCTGGATCGATCAGACCGGGAGCAGCAGCTCAAATGGATTGTCCTGGCCCGGGTGATTTTCTGCATTGTGTTGATCTTTTCCAGTCTGGTATTTTCCACGGGCGAAAATCTGTCTTTTTTGTCCCAGCCGTTTGTGACATTGTATTATCTGGCTGCTGCCATTTTATTGCTGTCAGTGGGGTACGGCCTGTGGCTCAAACAAAAAAAAAATCTGCTGGTTCTGTCTTATGCCCAGATTCTGGCGGACACGGTGTCAGTCACGGGGATCATTTATGTCACCGGCAGCCTGGACTCCATTTTCACATTTTTGTATCTGCTGATCATCATTTACGGGGCCATGCTGGTATTTTTGCGCGGCAGCCTGATTATTGCCGGAGTTTCCAGCATTCAGTACGGGCTGTTGATCGTGCTGGAATATTATCATACGATACCGCCTTTTTCAGGCCAGCACACCGATCCGGCGTCTATGAATCCCAGTCTGATTTTTTACCGGATTTTCATACTCATGTTTGCGTGCCTGGCTGTGGCATATTTAAGCGGTATATTGGCCAGACAGCTGAGACGGGCACGCCAGGATTTGAAAATCACCCATGCCCATTACAGACGGGTGGAAAAAATGGAAGTGATGGATGAAATGATTTCCGGAATTGCCCATGAGATTAAAAATCCCCTGGCTTCTTTGGCCGGATCCATTCAATTGCTCAGAGAAGACACGGCTCCCGGCAGCAGGGAAGACCGGCTCATGAAAATTATTCTTCGGGAAACCGAACGCCTGAAAACCATTGTCGATGACATCCGATTGTTTGCCAAACCCGGTCAAGCCAATGCAATACCGGTGATGGTTCATCAGGCCGTCATGGATGTGGTCTCCCTGTTTTTGAATTCCGAAGAATTCAAAAACAGGATTCAGGTTGTCACTCATCTGGATGAAAGTCTGATTGTTCACATCGATCCGGTCCATCTCCAGCAGATTGTGTGGAACCTGATCAAAAATGCGGCCCAGGCCATTCCCGGCAAAGGAAAAATCATTATCACACTGACGGCTCCCCGGAACCAGCGGATTTATCTAACCATTTCAGACAACGGGCAGGGGATTGAACCAGACAATACCCGCCATATTTTTGATCCTTTTTATACCACCAAACCCGAAGGCACGGGACTGGGCCTGCCCATTATTCACCGGCTCATTGAAACCTATGGCGGTTTGATCGATTTTGAATCCATCCCCGGCAAAGGAACGGTTTTCACCATCATATTCAAACCGGCCGGATCGGTGGAAGATCCAACAAAATCTTGACAACCACCAGACAAACAGGCTATCTAATTGTGTTTTATCGTATTGAAACTCAAAAAAGACTATAATGGAAATAACAACACCCATGGATAAAGACACCCGGATCATCCAGGCCAGAAAAGAAAAAATTACCGCCATCAAGGAAAAAGGAATCCCCCTGTATCCCAATGATTTCAAAATTTCATGCACGGTGGCGCAACTTCGACACATCATTGACAATGACCCATCTTCTTTGGGCGAAAACGGCAGGACATTTAAACTGGCCGGCCGGATGATGGCCATCAACAAAATGGGAAAATCCTCTTTTGTCCGGTTCAAGGACGGGTCGGACCAGATGCAGTTGTATATTCAGAAAAATAAAGTGGGAGAAGACACTTACGATTTGTTCAAAAAACTGGATATCGGCGACTTCATTGGTGTTTCCGGTCCGCTGTTTCAGACAAAGACCGGAGAGTGGACCATCCTGGCCACGGACTTCCGATTGCTGTCCAAAGCATTGCGGCCATTGCCGGAAAAATTTCATGGCATCAAGGACCCTGAGAAAAGGTATCGTCAGCGGTACCTGGACCTGATCATGAACGACGGCACCCGGAACATTTTTGTCACCCGGAGCAAAATCGTTTCTGCCATGCGCCGATTTTTTGAAAAAAACGATTTCATGGAAGTGGAAACGCCCATGATGCAGCCCTTGCCCGGAGGTGCCGAAGCCACTCCTTTCAAAACCTGGCACAATGCCCTGGGCATGGAACTGTTTTTGCGGATCGCGCCGGAACTGTATCTGAAGCGCCTGGTGGTGGGGGGGTTTGAAAAAGTATTTGAAATCAACCGAAATTTCAGAAACGAGGGCGTATCCACCCGGCATAACCCGGAATTCACCATGGTGGAATTTTACCAGGCGTATGCGGATTACCGGGATTTGATGGCTTTAACCGAAAAGATGTTTGCCGATATTGTCGAACAAATCAGCGGCAACACTGTCATTGAGTACCAGGGCCACACCATTGACTTCAAACCCGGATGGCAGCGGATCTCCATGATGGACTCTTTATCTTCCATCGGCGGCATAGATCCTGAAATGATCCATGATACCCAGTCATTGCTGGCTTTTGCAAAAGACCGGCAGATCCAGATTACCAAAACCGAAAGTCACGGCAAAATTTTGACCAAATTGTTTGACGTGCTGGTGGAACCTAAACTGATTCAACCCACATTCATCACCGGATACCCTGTGGAAGTGTCTCCGTTGTCCCGGAAAAGTGAATCCGACCCGAACCTGACGGACCGGTTTGAACTGTTTATTGCCGGCCGGGAAATCGCCAATGGATTTTCCGAAATCAATGACCCGGAAGATCAGCACAACCGGTTTCTCATGCAGGTACGTCAGCGGGATGAAGGAAATGATGAAGCCCATATCATGGATGCTGATTATGTGGAAGCGTTGGAATATGGTATGCCGCCCACAGCCGGAGAGGGCATCGGCATCGACCGGCTGGTGATGCTGCTCACGGATGCGGCCTCTATTAGAGAGGTTATTTTATTTCCCCATATGAAACACACCCACTGATCATCCATGGCCGTGGAACTGTTCATAGCCCGGCGCTATCTCAAGGCCAAGCAAAAAGAAGGATTCATCTCTCTGATTACGTTTTTGTCCGTGGCCGGGGTCATGGTGGGGGTCATGGCACTGGTAGTGGTGATCGCCGTCATGAATGGCGCAGAAACCGAATTCAGGCGTAGGATATTGGGGCTGGAGCCTCATATTCTGATCATGAATTACACGGGTACCTTTGGCAATTACAATCCCGTGCTTGAAAAGATAAAAACCCAACCCCACATCCGGGATGCTTCCCCGATTTTATTTGCCCAGGCCATTATCCGGACCCGTCATGCCATGTCAGGCGCCATGGTTCGCGGCATTGTCCCGGACAACAGCGCATCGTTGATCAAAGGATTTGATGAGCCTGCCCTGAAAAACGCCCTGGCCGTTCAAAAAAATTCCGGCAACCTGCCGGGCATTATTCTGGGCAAGGAGCTGGCCCGGTCTGCGGGCGCCATGACCGGGGACAAGATCATTCTTATGTCCACCCGGTCCGTGATCTCTCCCATGGGACAGATACCGGCCATGAAGCAGTTTGTGGTCCAGGGAACCTTTTCTTCGGGCATGTCCGAGTACGACGGCATGCTGGCCTATGTTCATCTGGAACAGGCCCAGTCTTTGACAAAAGATCCGGATAAAATATCTGCCATCGGCATCTGGGTAGATGATGTTTTCAAAGCCAAGGAGATCCGTAAAACCCTGCCGGCCGATCTGGAACATCATCCGTTCTATGTCCGGGACTGGATGGAAATCAACCAGAGTCTTTTTTCGGCCCTGAAGCTTGAAAAAACCGCCATGTTCATCATTCTGACTTTGATCATTCTGGTCGCGGCCTTTAACATTGCATCCGCTCTGATTATGCTGGTCATGGAAAAAACAAAAGACATCGCCGTTCTCAAAGCCATGGGTGCCACCCACGGGATGATCCGTCAAATTTTTATCATTAAAGGTCTGGTGATCGGAACGATCGGCACCCTGCTGGGAACCGTGTCCGGCATCGGCATCTGTCTGCTGCTCAAACGATATGACTTCATCCAGCTGCCCAAAGCTTATCCGTTCTCCACGTTGCCGGTTCAGCTGGATCCCATGGATGTGCTGATCATTTCTGTCAGTGCCATAGTCATCTGCTTTATTTCCACATTGTACCCGTCCTGGAAGGCGTCGAACATGGACCCGCTGGAGGCCATTCGATATGGATAATACCGGCTCTGTTCTCATGCGCCTGACACAGATCACCAAAAAATTCGGTACCCCGCCGGATGTCATAAACATACTGGACGGATCCGAATTTACCATCACCCGGGGAATGACCCTGGCCGTGGTCGGTGCATCCGGTATCGGCAAATCAACATTGCTCAACATCATCGGTACCCTGGATCGGCCGGACAAAGGACAAATCGTGTTTCAGGGCCGGAACCTGCTTTCCTTGAAAGACGATCAGCTGGCTGCACTTAGAAACGAACGGATCGGATTCGTGTTCCAGTTTCATTACCTGCTCCAGGGATTTTCCGCCATGGAAAATGTGATGATCCCGGGACTCATTGCCAAAAAATCAAAAAAAATGGTTGAAAACCTGGCTGAAAATATGCTTGAAAGAGTTGGGCTGGCAGATCGATATCATCATCGCGTGGAAGATTTGTCCGGTGGAGAACAGCAACGGGTGGCCATTGCCAGGGCCCTTGTGATGAAACCGGATATACTTCTGGCGGATGAACCCACAGGCAACCTGGATGAAAAAAATGCGGACGGGATCCATTCTTTGATCACTGAGTTGAACGAGGAACTGGGTATGACCGTGATCGTGGTGACCCATAACGTGAAACTGGCCCGGATGATGGAAAAAACAGTAACGATCCAAAACGGAAAAATTATACCGGCATGAGAAAGGGACTGATATGAAAAAATGGTTGATCAATGCAGTACTTATAGGGATAATTTTATGCGGACTGCCCTTTTGGCTGTATGCAGAACAAACGGTCAGCGTCGCTGTTTTTCCTTTTTCCGTTCAAGCGCCCCCGGCCCATGAACCCCTCGGCACAAACCTGCCCCGGATGCTTGGAAAACGTCTGGAAAACGAAGGGACCCAAGTGGTTTATGTCAAGGAATTCATGGATACGCAAACCTGGGATGCAGCCAGATTCCGCCAGGAAGGTATTCGCCTGGGCGTGGACTACATCATTACCGGCAATGTC
Organism: Desulfotignum sp.; assembly: GCA_021737695.1. Taxonomy (GTDB): domain Bacteria; phylum Desulfobacterota; class Desulfobacteria; order Desulfobacterales; family Desulfobacteraceae; genus Desulfotignum. The sequence goes on from JAIPDL010000015.1 coordinate 41,226, forward strand.
TTTATGGCTGGTAACGCCATCAGTATTGATACGAATATGCATCCGATTTATGAAACAGGGCCTCCCCTGCCTTTTTTCTCCCAGTCCGGTTCTTTGGAAGAACTGCATGCGGCAACCGGTCAGTTGTCCCGGGCAATAATCGGCGAGCTGTTTGAAAAACGCATCATCACCACCATCTCGGTTACCGGCAACCGCCGGGTGGATTCTGATGCGATTTTACGGATCATTTCAACAAGTCCCGGTGATATCATGAACCAGGAAAAATTGTCCAATGACCTGGAACAGGTTTACAAAATGGGTTTTTTCGATGATGTGGTGATCGAAAAAAAAGACCTGGATCAAGGCATTGAAATTGTTTTCAATGTAACGGAAAAACCCAGTGTCAGAAATATCAAATTTTCCCAGAACCGTGTGTACAAAGAGGATGAACTGGCCGCAGTGGTGGATACCAGCACCGGTTCCATCCTCAATGTGTATAAAATCAATTCAGATGTGGAAAAAATCAAACGCCTGTACATGGAAAAAAATTACCACAACTGCACAGTTACCTATGAAATCACTTCCTTGAAAAACAATCAGGCGGATATCGTTTTCATGATTGAAGAAGGGGAAAAAATTAGAATTGAATCCATCGCGTTTGAGGGAAACACCCATTTTAAAGACAAAAAACTGAAAAAAACGATTCAGACCCGGGAAAAAGGGTTCTGGTCTTTTATCACCTCTTCCGGTGACCTGGATGAAAGTGAACTGACAAACGATGTGCTGCGTATCGAGTCTCTCTATAAAAACAACGGATTCATCAATGTCAAGGTATCGGATCCCCAGATAGACCTGGGGGAAGAAAGTATTGCCATTCGTTTCAAAATCGATGAGGGAGAACAGTACAAAACCGGGAATGTGGACATAACCGGGGATATTCTGACATCGAAAACCGATCTGTTTGACAAACTTCGGGTCAAGGAATCCGAGCTGTACAACCGGGAACTGATCCGAAAAGACATGCTTGGGCTCAGTGATTTGTATTCCAACCAGGGGTATGCCAATGTCAAGGTCTCTCCGCTGGTGGAAACCGATGATGCCAGTCATCAGGTACACATCACATACAAAATTGATCAGGGAGAACCGGTATATTTCAACCGAATTCTGATCTCCGGCAATGAAAAAACCCGGGACAAAGTGATCCGGCGGGAGATGGCCGTGGAAGAGCAGGGCAAATTTTCCATGAGCGGTATTCAACGATCTTATCGGAACCTGAGCTACAGAGACTATTTTCAGTCTGTGGAAATCAACCCCGTTCAAACGGATGTGCCCAATCAGCGGGACCTGGAAGTGAAAGTCGAAGAAAAACCCACGGGTAATTTTTCTTTTGGCGGAGGATTTTCAACGGATGACGGTCCTTTCGGCCAGGTATCTTTGGAAGAACGCAACCTGTTCGGCCGGGGCCAGAATTTGAAAATTCTGGGAAGAATTTCAGGAGAAACCGGATTGTATGACCTGGGATTCACGGAACCCTGGATTTTTGATATGCCTGTTTCCGCCGGATTCAATATCTATAAGCTTGAAAGAGAATTTGAGTATTATGAACGCAATGCCATCGGCCTGACACTTAGATCCTCTTATCGACAGCTGTGGGATTACACCGCCATCGGTGTGGAAATCAATTTTGAAGATTTTGAAGTAGAAAATGCAGAAACGACGTATACCAGTGTCACGGAAGGAAACTTTTTCACCGCCAGCATCAAGCCGTATATCAGCTATGATTCCAGAAACCATTATTTTCTGCCCACAGAAGGGGTGTTCAGCAAGGTATCGGCCCAGTATGCCGGAGAATTCATGGGCGGAGATATCGACTATACCCGGTATGTGGCCGAAGGCGGATTCTGGATTCCCCTTTTCTGGAAATTTACCGGAGGATTTCATATGGAGGGCGGGTATCTGGATGACCGCACCAATGGCCAGATCGATATCGACTGGGAACGATTCTACTTGGGCGGCATCAATTCAGTCCGAGGATTTGACAAATATGACATCAACACCAGGGAACCCGGCCAGACCATCCTGCGGGGGGGTGAAAAATATATTCAATTCAATGCGGAATTGATCTTTCCCCTTCAGGAAGAACAAGGGGTCGCCGGGGTATTGTTCTATGACCGGGGCGATGTCTATCGAACCAGCGAAAGCATTGATCTGGCCAAACAATACTCATCCGCAGGATTTGAACTGCGGTGGAATTCCCCCATGGGTCCCATCCGTCTGGCCTATGGTCTTGTGGTGGAAGGTCAGGATGAATACCAAACCGGAGATGGCCAGTTTGATTTTTCCATTGGCGCATTTTTCTGATATTTTTTAAAGCATTATTTATTTGGAGGAAACCATGAAACGTATCTTATTTGTAACCATCATAAGCCTTTTGGCCATCAGCTTTGTGCCCATGGCATTTTGTGCGGATGCTGTTAAAATCGGTGTCATCGATTTTGAAAAAATAATGAAGGAATCCAGTGCCGGAAAAATGAACCAGAAGGTCCTCAACACCAAAGGAACGGAATTCAAAAATAAACTGGAAAAAGAAAAACATACCCTGGATGAAATCAGCCGGGCTTATGAAAAAGAAGCCCTGGTGCTCAGTGATGAAAAAAAACGGGAACGGGAGCGGGATTTCAGAAATCAGATCGAAGATTTCAAAATCATGCAGCAGGATTATGCCAATGAATTAAAAAATCTTGAAATCAAAATGATCAATGATATGCAAAAAGCTGTATTCGACATTGCCAATGAACTGGGGAAACAAGAAAAATACACCCTGATCATTGAAAAAAAGAATGCAGGCGTGATCTATATTGCGGACCGGGTGGATATCACAGACAGTGTGATCAAACAATACAATGCCGATACAGCCCAGGGAAATTGATTTTTTGAACGGATCCATGCATGAAACTGACTGTCAAAGATATCGCTGAAAAGATTCACGCCCGGGTGAGGGGAAATGCCTCACCCGTGATCACGGGTGTTTCTTCTTTTGACAATGCCGGGGCATCAGATATCACATTTGCCGGAAATGCCGCTTTTCTGTCACGTCTGAACCAGACCCGGGCCGGGGCCGTGATCGTACCCGATGATATCATTTATGAAAAAAATTCTCATCCCTGTGTACTGATGACCGCTAATCCCAGACGGGCATTTTTTGAACTGGTGGCACATTTTCATCCGGCACCGGCATCAAAACCCGGCATCAGCCCACTGGCCGTCATTGGAAAAAACTGTGTGCTGGGAGAAAATATCACCATTGCGCCGCATGTGGTGATTGAAGATGAGGTGGTCATCAAAGATAACGTGCATATCATGCCCCATGTCTTTATCGGGAACAAAAGCGTGATCAAAGAACACACCACCATCAAACCCAACGTCACTGTTATGGATGGCACATGTCTGGGAAAACATGTCATCATTCACTCCGGATCCGTGATCGGATCAGACGGATACGGGTTTGTCCAGGATGGCGAAAGCCATTTCAAACTGTCCCACACCGGACATGTCATCATCGGAGATCATGTGGAAATCGGTGCGTGTAACACCATTGACCGGGGGACCTTAGGCGTCACCCGGATCGGCAATGGCGTGAAAACCGATAATCAGGTTCACATCGCCCATAATGTGTCCATCGGAGACCATACACTGGTGGTGGCCCAGGTGGGAATCGCCGGGTCCACCACGATCGGAAAACAAACCATTATTGCCGGTAAAGCCGGTATATCTGGACACCTGACCATTGGCAATCATGTGATTGTGGGACCTTATGCCGGGGTGTCATCCTCGGTCCCGGACAATCAGATTGTGTCAGGCATCCCTCATATGCCCCATAAAACATGGTTGAAAGTCGTGAACATCCTCGGCCGGTTGCCGGGGATGAGGAAAACGCTGATGGCATTTGAAAAACGGCTTGACGCCCTTGAACGCATTATACAAAAACCGGAGCTGCCATGATTCACCCTACCGCCATCATCGATGGATCCGCTGAAATCGATTCTCGTGTGACGATCGGTCCTTATGCCATTGTCAAATCAGATGTACGCATCGGAGCCGGGACCACCATCGGGTCCTACACCAGCATTGACAATTATGTTTCCATCGGTGAAGACTGCCAGATATTTCAATATGCCGCCATCGGCGGTGCGCCCCAGGATCTGAAATTCCATGGAGAAAAAAGTTATCTCACCATCGGCCGGGGATCCATTATCCGGGAATTTGTCACCATCAACCGCGGTACGGAAGCCGGCGGCGGCATCACCGAAGTCGGCGAGGAAAATTATCTGATGGCCTATACCCATATCGCCCATGACTGCAAAACCGGCCGACAGGTCATTTTAGCCAACAACTCCACTTTGGCGGGACATATTGACATCGGTGACCATGCCACCATTGGCGGGCTGGTGGCCATTCATCAGTTCGTCAAAATCGGAAATCATGCATATATCGGCGGAAAATCTGCTGTGGTCAAGGATATTCCTCCCTTTGTCATTGCTGCCGGAGACCGGGCCACCCTCCACGGCCTGAACAATGTCGGGCTCAAGCGTCACCGGTTTTCCGATTTCACTTTAGGCGAGCTCAAAAAAGCCTACCGGATTTTTTTCAGGATCGGGCTGACGGTCAAGCAGGCATCGGAACGGGTCAAAGCCGAGGTGGAACAGATTCCGGAAGTAAAAAATTTTACGGATTTTATTGTCACATCCAGCCGGGGAATAACCCGATAACAAAAGCCATGAAAATTGGATTGATTGCCGGCGGTGGACAGTTTCCACTGCTGTTTGCAAAAAAAGCGGCCCAAAAAGGAATCACCACCGTAGCAGCCGGATTTGTTTCAGAAACAGACCCCGGCCTGGCCAAAGAGGTATCTGTTTTTCAATGGCTGTATCTGGGTCAGGTGTCCAGGCTGGTGAAATTTTTCAAACGCCAGGGTGTTCACGAGGCTGTGATGCTGGGAACTATTAAAAAAACCAGTATATTCAAGGACATCCGTCCGGATTTCAAAGCGTTGTCTTTTATTCTTAAAACCGGCAGAAGTCATGATGATTCCATTTTGACACGGTTTGCAGATCTCATGAAAACCCAGGGCATTGACATCCGACCCTCCACGTTTCTTCTGCCTGAATTGGTGAGTCCTGCCGGATGCTGGACCCAAAGAACCTTGGATTCGGCCGAACAGCAGGACGTATATCAGGGATGGAAACTGGCCAAAGCCGTGGGAAAGCTGGACATCGGCCAGTGCATCGTGATCAGCAACGGCACAGTCCTGGCAGTGGAAGCCATTGATGGGACTGATGCCACCATCCGCCGGGGAGGCGATCTTTCCCAAGGCAATGGGTGTGTGGTGATCAAACTGTCTAAACCCCAGCAGGATCTGCGGTTTGACCTGCCGGCCACGGGATGCGAAACCATCCGGACCATGGCGGCATCCGGCGCCAGGGTCCTGGTACTGGAAGCCGGTAAATCCCTGTCTTTTGACCGGGAACAGATGATCGCCCTGGCAGACGAACATCAGATTGCCATTACCGCGCTCATGGAAACAGATATCCCATGAAAGATCCAGGCAGACATGTCCTGATACTGGCTGGTGAACCCTCCGGCGATGTCCATGGGGCTGGACTGATCACTGCCATGCGGCAGCAGGACCCCTCCCTGACCTTTCACGGTATCGGCGGCACGTGTATGGCCAAAGCCGGGGCTCACCTGTTTTTTTCCATTGATGAGCTGTCCGCCATGGGGCTTTTAGAGGTTATCCGTCAGATCCGCCCGGTCAAACAGGCGTTTGATCTTTTCAAACATCACCTGCGTACTCTGGATCCGGAACTTGTCATACTGGTTGATTACCCCGGATTCAATCTCAGGGCCGCTGCTTATGCCAGAACCCACAGTCAGGCAAACGTGTTTTACTATATCCCGCCCAAAGTATGGGCATGGAATTCGGCACGCCTTAAACAGATGGCGTCCACGGTGGATCATGCCGCGCTTATTTTTCCCTTTGAAGAAAAAATATATAAAAAAGCCGGGATTCCCGCCACATATGTGGGAAATCCTTTACTGGATCAGTATCCGGTGCCGTTGAAAAAATCAGTTAAATCCCATAGTGACTCTTCAAAACAACGGATCATCGGACTGTTGCCCGGATCCAGAAAAAACGAAATACACACCCTTTTGACACCCATGCTGACTGCGGCAGTGAAAATCCATGGGAATCGTCCCCATGTCCGGTTTCTGGTTTCTGCGGCGGACGCGATTCCCCTGGATATGATTGAATCAAAGGTAGCTGTAACCGGAAATCCAGAGTTATTTCAGATCATTTCCGGCACCCCCCGGCAGATCTTTGAACGGGCGGACATGCTGATTGCCGCATCAGGCACCATCACCCTTGAAGCCGCGCTTTGCACAATTCCCACGGTGATCGTTTATAAAATGTCTTATCTGACCTTTCGCATGGCACAGGCAGTCGTCAAAGTGAAGTATGCCGGTCTGGCAAACATTATCATGGACAACGAAGTGATGCCTGAACTGCTTCAGGATGAGGTCACCCCTGAAAACATCAGCTCGGCTGTGCTTTACATGCTGGATCACCTGAACAAATACCGACAGAAACTGGTCCCGGTCAGACAATTGCTGGGAGGACCGGGCGCGGCAGGCAGAGCGGCTGGTATTGCCCTGGGTTTAAAAAACCGCCCCAAAAACAGGTAAAAGAAAAATGGATGTTTGACAAATCACACCCAACCTTATTAAAGTAATTTTAAAATTGACTCTGTTTGAAGGAAAAAACACATTTTGATGACATTGAATGTAACATTGCTGGTGATTTGCCTGGTGTTGTCCGGTTTTTTTTCATCATCCGAAACCGCACTGTTTTCCATTTCAAAAATCAAAGCCTGTCATGTGGCCAAGGACGGTTCTAAAACCGGTCAGTTGATCGTAAAAATGAAAAAAGATCCCCATACCTTGCTGACCACGATCCTCATCGGCAACAACCTGGTAAACATCGGAGGGGCTTCTCTGGCAACATCCATTGCCATCACCAGTTTTGAATCCAATGCCGTGGGCATTGCCACCGGGGTCATGACGCTCATGATTCTGGTGTTCGGAGAGATCTTTCCCAAATCCTTTGCCACTCAGAATAATGTGCTGGTGGCCCGAATGGTTATTTTTCCCCTGTACTGGCTGTCCAGAATCTTCTTTCCTCTGGTGCTGATTCTCAATTATATTCCCAAGTTGTATGGATCGATCAATCCGGCCTATCATACGGTGACCGAAGATGAACTCATGACCATGGTGGAAGTGGTGGAAGAAGAAGGCGAAATCAAGGAAGCGGAAAAAGAATACATCACCAATATTTTTGAATTTGATGATACATCGTGCAGTGAAATCATGACGCCCAGGGCGGATATGTTCGTGGTGGATGCCGTGGAAAAACTGGACATTCCCGCCATCCTGTCCACGGGATATTCCCGGATTCCGGTGATTGAACACAGTATTGACAATGTGATCGGAATTCTGCATATCAAAAATCTGTTTGCTGATTATCAGAAGCTCTCAGCGTCTGATGAACCCATTGATTCCCTGGATATCAAAGCGATCATGAAAAAACCCTATTTCATTCCCGAATCCAAGAAACTGGATTCACTGCTACAGGAATTTAAGGCCAAAAAAAGTCACATGGCCATTGTGGTGGATGAGCACGGGGGGGTTGCCGGCCTGGTGACTCTCGAGGATGTGGTGGAAGAAATTTTCGGGGAAATCATCGATGAAACCGACCGGATGGTACCGGACATTGTACGTCTCAAGGACAACAAGTGGCTGGTGGCCGGGCGGATCAATGTGGAGGACCTGAACAAGGAAATCGACATCAATATCCCGGAATCCGTCAGCTACGACACCATTTCCGGATTTTTTCTCGAACAGATCGATCGGATTCCCCAGCCGGGGGAATCCGTGATTATCGACCGGTGGACGGCAACGGTCAAAGACATGGACGGCAATCGCATCCAGTCTTTTATTGTCAAAAAAGAGGGATGACCATGATGGATGTCACCGCAGATACCCGACTTTTCTGTGTGCTGGGCAACCCCGTGTCCCATTCCAATAGCCCTTTAATTCACAATATAGCCTTTGCCGACCATCAGATCGATGCCGTGTACCTGGCGTTTGCGCCCAGTGATATCCAAAAAGCCGTGGATGCCGTCCGGCAATTTAATATTCAGGGCGTTTCCGTGACCATTCCCTTTAAACAAAGCGTGATTCCTTTTCTGGATACAATCGATGATAAAGCCTCGGCCATCGGTGCGGTAAACACCATTGTCAACCAGAATGGTATGCTTTCCGGGTACAACACCGACAGTTTTGCCGCCATTGCGCCGTTAAAAGAGGCAAATATATCCGGCAAAACCGTGCTGGTTATTGGGGCAGGGGGGGCGGCCCGGGCCGTGGCTTTCGGTATTCATGCGCACAATGGAAACCTGTTGATCGCCAACCGGTCTGAAGATAAGGGCAGGGCACTGGCCGCACGCTATGGCGCTGATTTTTATTCCATGGAAGCCATAAAATACCTTCGTCCGGATATCATCATCAACACCACATCCCTGGGCATGACCCCTGGGGAAAACGTATTGTCCTGTCCAGAAGACTGCCTGACTTCTAAAACGCTCGTTATGGATGTGGTGTATACGCCGTTGGAAACCCGTCTGATATCTGTGGCCAGACAAAAAGGGTGTCATGTGGTGGACGGGCTGACCATGTTCATTGCCCAGGCAGCCGCCCAGTTTGAGCTGTGGACCGGGATCTTTCCGGACACAAAAAAAATGCGGCATACGATTCTCACCCATCCGGATTTTCAGACCCAATAATTATAAACCAGGACCTGTAATGAAACAATTGTCTCCCAAACACCTTTTACCCCGGATTGTCACCGTGCCGGGATCCAAAAGCATTTCCCACCGGATGCTCATCTGCGCGGCCCTGTGCAGCGGCACCTGCGGTATCCGAAACCTGCTGGATTCCCAGGATATCGGTTTGACCCTGCATGCATTGTCCTGTATGGGCGCAAAAATCGACAAAATTTCTTCCGACACGGTTCATGTTGCAGGATTTTCAGGACATCCGGTGCCGTTTTCAGATCCCATCTATCTGGGTAACTCCGGCACTTCCATGCGTCTGTTGGCCGGTATTGCCGGTTTAGGTACCACCCCTTACACCCTGACCGGTGATGCCCGCATGTGTGCCCGGCCCATGCAGGAACTGCTGGATGCATTGACGATTCTGGAAATCCGGGCTGAATCCGAATCTCACCAGGGATTTCCCCCCGTGACTATCCGGGGCGGTCACCGTTACGGGGGCACCACCCGGCTGGACTGCTCAAAAAGCAGTCAATATCTGTCCGCTCTGCTGATGATCGGCCCGTTCATGACCCATGGATTGACCATTGAGCTGGCCGGGCCGCCCGTGTCTTCTCCATATATCGACCTGACCCTGGATGTGATGAAACAGTTTCAGGTGACAGGTTATCGCATCAACGACACCACGTATCAGATTCCCGGGGGGCAGCCATACATCCCCGGTGATCATGTGGTGGAACCCGACCTGTCCAATGCCGGGTATTTCTGGGCTGCCGGTGCCATTACCGGACAAAAAATCGGGGTGGCCCATATCCAACGGGATTCCCTTCAAGGAGACTTGAAACAGATTCATATTCTGGAAAAAATGGGCTGTGACCTGTTTTTTGAAAACCAGGCGATGTCTGTGAAAGGCCGGCACCTGCATGCCGTGGATGTGGATATGTCCGACACCCCGGATGCGGTGCCGGCCATTGCCGTGGTGGCGGCCTTTGCCCAAGGCACCACCCGGATCCACAATATCCGGCATTTGCGGGAAAAAGAGTGCGATCGGATCCATGCCGTGACATCCCAGCTTGAAAAAATGGGGATCCAGACGGATCAGGGGGAGGACTGGCTCTCGGTGACAGGAGGTGTGCCTGAAGGGGCAGTCGTCAACACCTTCAACGATCATCGCATTGCCATGGCGTTTGCTGTGGCCGGTCTGAAGGTGCCGGGCATGCAGATCGAAAATGAAGCCTGTGTGGGAAAATCCTTTCCCGGGTTCTGGGATGTGTTCGATGCCCTGTAATCTGATTCTTATCGGATATCGATGCTGCGGAAAAACGTGCGTGGGAAAATTGTTGGCTGATCTGCTGTCTTACGATTTCGTGGATACGGATAACTGCATTGAATCAGTCTGCCGGTCAAGTATCGATATTCTGGTGGCAGACAAAGGCTGGCCATATTTCAGGCAGAAAGAAACACAGACTTTGGCACAGGTCCTGCGGGGAAACAGCCAGGTCATTGCCACGGGGGGGGGTATGGTCCTGGCACCGGAAAACCGGGCATTGTTGAAAACCCACGGATTTGTGATTTGGCTGACCGCTGATGTGACCACTATTGTCCAGCGCCTGGAAGCAGACCCCCGGACCCGGGCCACCCGGCCCCGGTTCACTTCCCGATCTTTGGCGGATGAAACCAGAGACACCCTTGCCCAACGTATCCCATTCTATGAAGCCCTGGCGGACATGACCGTGGATACCACCGTTCATACCCCGCAGCACATTGCTGAAATCATCAAAAGGAGACTTGATCATGTCCGGATCTAGTTTTGGCAAAGCATTTCATATCACCACATTCGGCGAATCCCATGGCCCGGGTATCGGGGTGGTGATCCAGGGGTGCCCGCCGGGACTGCCCATGGATGAATCCATGATTCAGGCGGATTTGGACAAACGCAGACCCGGACAGGGGGTCGGCGGCACCCGGCGCAAAGAACCGGACCATCCCGTGATCCTGTCCGGTGTGTTTCAAGGACGGACCACGGGCACCCCTTTGACCGTTTTCATCCAGAACAAGGATGCCCAATCAAAGGCGTATTCAGATATTGCAAATCTGTACCGCCCCGGACACGGGGATTTTGCCTACCAGAAAAAATACGGAATTCGGGATTACCGGGGCGGAGGCCGGGCATCGGCCCGGGAAACCGCAGCCCGGGTAGCGGCCGGCGCCGTGGCCCGACAGGTTCTGGACCGACACGGGGTAAAAATCGACAGTTTTACCCGGGCGATCGGTGGGATCACTGTGCAGCAATTTGATGCCGATGCCATTGAAAAAAACGAGCTGCGATGTCCGGATATGGCTGCGGCCCGGGCCATGGCCGCGCACATTGCCTCCGTGAAAAAACAGGGGGATTCCCTGGGCGGGGTGGTGGAAATCCGGGGTATCCATGTGCCGGCCGGCATCGGAGATCCGGTGTTTGACAAACTGGATGCCGACATTGCCAAAGCCATGATGGGCATCGGTGCCGTCAAAGCGGTGGAAATCGGTTCCGGTATCAACGCGCCCGGCATGAGGGGGTCTGAAAACAATGACCCCATGGATGAAACCGGATTTCTGTCCAATCACAGTGGCGGGATTCTGGCAGGTATTTCAACCGGAGAACCCATCATTGTCCGGGTGCATATCAAACCGATCCCCTCCATCCGGCTGGGTCAGAAAACCCTGGACCAGGATGAACGCCCCGCTGTCATCTCCACCCGGGGCCGGCATGACATCTGTGCCATTCCCCGAATTAACATGGTCTGTGAATCCATGCTGGCGCTGGTACTCACAGACCATGTGCTGCGTCAAAAAACACTGTCATGACAACCGGTTATTTGTGAACAATATCAGACTCCAGCCGGTCGGCAATGGTCAAGGCGGAGTTCAGGGCATCGTTGATGGCAAATAATTGAATCTTCAAGGTTTTCAATGATGCCTGGGTGGCGGATATTTTTTCATCGGATTGCAGGAGTTTGGCCAGTTCCCCTGATTTTTTGGAAAATTCCGTCAATTTTTCACTGAAATTCACAATTTCAGTCGCCCATTTATCCCGTTCATCCCGGGTCAGTTCAATACCGGCATTGCCTGTGCCGTTGATCAAATGGTCGATCTGATAGTCTTCAGGATTGGCGATAATCTCATACATAGAAATAACTCCTTTACACATCTTTCATTATTTAAGGTGATATCATTCAAGCACGTGGGCCGGTAATTGCCCTTGGGTATAAAACAATCGGTACATTGTCTGAAACAGCGCGTACCGGGCATTTGAGATCCGACGTTCGGATTGTACCAAAAGGGTGTTTGCATCCATCATATCAACGATATTTGCCATGCCGTACTGGTACTGCATCTGAACGGCCTGATAGTTTTCCTGGGCAGAAGTCAGTTCATCCGCCAGGTTGATCAATGTTTTTTGGGCGGTTTCATACTCGGAAAACGCCACCCGGGTTTCCAGTATAATATCATTTCGGGCCTGGTTCAACATCTGGTTGGCCTGATTTCGCTTTGCTTCAGCCTGTCGGATCTGAGCGTTTCTCAACCCGCCGTCAAACAAGGTGAATTGAAGTTCCGCCAGGACATAGGCTTCTTCATTATTGGACCCCGTGTCCATGCCCATAATAGAACTGCCATAGGAAACATCTGATTTGCGGTATCCGGTTTCCAAATTCAGTTGAGGCCAGTACTCCCCTTTTTCATATTGGATGGTCTGGTCGGTGATTTCCAGGTTTTTCCGGGCAGACTTGATCTCAAACCGGTTTGCCAGCGCCTGGGACTGGATCTGCGCAAGAGACGGTTCAATTGGGTCTTGGGCCTGAATATCCGTATCGGAAATGGAAAATTTTGAGTCAATACCGGTGATCCGGACAATATACGCCCTGGTTTGAACCACACTGTTTTGCGCTGTCTCCCGGTCTGATTTTGCCCGGGATAATTCCGCTTCCGCCCGGAAAAGATCCGTTCGGGTGACACTGCCGACCCGCAGTTTTTCTTCAACCGCCTGTTTATGGGTCTGTAATCGCTCAACATCCGCCTGGGCTATTTCCAGCATGCGTTTGGCCTCCAGCGCGTCAAAATACGCCAGGGCCACTTCAAGCAGATAAGATGACCGAAGGGCCTCCAGGGTATAGGCATTGGTTTCAATGCCTTTTTTGGCCACGTCATAGGCAATCAGTTCCCTGCCGTTCAACGTGAAGGACTGGTTAAGCCGGATACCGGCCGATGCCGTGTTCGGAGAAAACACGCCCGTATCCTTGTACCGGGTATAGCTGCCAAATGCCGTGGCCCGGGGAATCAAAACCGATCTGGCCCGCTGTTTTTCCTGCCGGGCGATCAGCACATCCTGTTCAGCAATTTTGATTTGTTCCGCATTCTCATTGGCGGCCCGGCACAGATCATTTAACGTATAGTGGGCTGTTACTCGGGCAGACACAGGCGTATAAACAGCCATTGCCAGGCAAACGTACACGATCAAACCGTTTGTTTTCATAAAACTCCTCAGTTGTGCAGCGGCAACCCTTTGGGATCATAAAAAAAGTCTGTTTACAATAATATGATCCCGGACATTCGTCAAGCGCTCCCAGGACTGGAAATAAATTTCAGTTTTTGCATGATGGAAAAAAAAAAGAATCCATGGTATATTCAAATATTTTCAAAAAATTAAACCGGTGATGAATAAAAATTAAGGAGATTGAACATGACAGTCATCCCTGAAACACAATTCAAAGACCTCCCATTGAAGCGCCAGGGCAAGGTCAGGGATATTTTTGATTTCGGAGACACGCTGCTGCTGGTCACCACGGACCGGCTGTCCGCCTTTGACGTGGTATTGCCGGACCCCATTCCGGACAAGGGCAAGGTGCTGAACCAGATCAGTGTGTTCTGGTTCGAAAAAATGGCGGATATTGTGGGAAACCATCTGGTGACCACGGATGTGAACGCCTATCCCGATCCCTGTCTTCCTTACAAAGACGTCTTAGACAAACGCAGCATGCTGGTGAAAAAAGCAGACCCTTTGCCGGTGGAATGTATTGTCAGAGGTTACATCACCGGATCCGGATGGCATGGATATCAGACCACCGGACATGTATGCGGCATTCAACTGCCCGAAGGGCTCAAAGAATCGGACAAACTGGCAACCCCATTGTACACCCCGTCCACCAAGGCGGAAGTAGGGGATCATGATATCAACATTTCCTTTGAACAGACCGTGGATATTCTGGGTAAGGAAACCGCTGAAAAGATCAGAGATCTGAGCCTGGAAATTTACAACAAAGGGGCATCCATCGCCCTGGAAAAAGGGATAATCATCGCAGACACCAAATTTGAATTCGGTGTGCTGGATGGGGAGATCATTCTCATTGACGAGGTGCTCACACCGGATTCCTCCCGGTTCTGGCCTTTGGACGACTATGCCCCGGGACGCAGCCAGAAAAGTTTTGACAAACAGACCGTCCGGGACTGGCTGGTCACTTCCGGATGGGACAAAACACCGCCGGCCCCCAAACTGCCCAAAGATGTCATTGAAAATACCGCACAAACCTACAAAGACATCTACGCGAGATTAACTGGTGACCGGCTCTAATTGTTTGCGTTCAATTGGTTTAAAATAACATCGGGGAAACAATCTTTGACCGGATCGTTTCCCCGACGTGTTCAAGCCCCGATTTTTAGGAACAGATTCACAAAATAAGTATAAAATCAGGTCGTTTCTTTTTCGGCATTGACCTGGTCAATGATTTTCTGGGCCAGATCAGACGGCACCTCATCATACTGGGCGAATTCCATGGTGAATGTTCCCCGACCACCGGTCATGGAGCTCAGATCCGGGGCATATCTGAGCATTTCCGACATGGGGACCAGTGCATTGATGATCTGTTTGTCATCTTCGGAATCCATCCCCAGCACCCGGCCCCGGCGGGAATTAAGGTCTCCCATGATATCTCCGGTATTGGCATCGGGTACTTTGACAGACACCTTCATGATCGGTTCCAGCAGCACGGGTTTGGCATCTTTGGCCGCAGCTTTGAATGCGAGGGAACCGGCTGTTTTAAAGGCCATTTCTGAAGAGTCCACTGAGTGATAAGATCCAAAATCCAGGGTGGTGCGGAAATCCACACAGGGGAAACCTGCCAGAATCCCGTATTTGGAGCTTTCTCTGATACCGGCCTCCACTGCGGGAATATAGTTTCTGGGAATCACGCCCCCCACGATCTTGTCCACAAATTCAAATCCCTTTCCTCTGGGCAGGGGTTCCAGAATAATCCAGCAGTCCCCGAACTGGCCATGTCCCCCGGACTGTTTTTTGTGTTTTCCCTGGACCCGAATTTTTTTCTTGAACGTTTCCCGGTACGCCACCTTGGGCGTGTTGATATCCATGGCCACATTGAATTTGCGCAAAATTTTGTCCGCAGTCACTTCAATGTGCACCAGGCCTCTGCCGGACAGAATGGTCTGCCGGGTTTCTTCATCCCGCTTGAGTTCAAGCCCGGTGTCTTCCTGAAGAATTTTTCGAATGGCCTCGTGGATCTTGTCTTCATCGTTCTTGGATTTGGGGGAAATGGCAAAGGAAATAACCGGCGGCATGGGGGCCGGGGCCGGAATCTGAATCTGTTTTCCTCCGGTCAGGGTATCTCCGGTCAACGTGGATTTCAGCTTGGCTACCGCCACAATGGATCCGGGGACCGCCGATGTAATGGTTTTCTGTTCCTTGCCCGCGATTTCCAGCAGCTGGGAATACCGCTCCTTGGTATCTTTGGTCACATTCAAAAAATTGCCTTCCTTGCCCAGGGTACCGGAAATGACCCGGAACAGGGACAAACGGCCGGCATAAGGATCCACAATGGTATTGAAAACAACTCCGCAGAATTCCGCGTCCGGATCCGGAGAGACCATGACTTCCTGGCCGTCACTGTCTTTGGCAATCCAGTCGCTTCGGTCAAGGGGAGAGGGCATGTAGGTGTTAATGAAGTCCAGTACAATATCAATGCCGATCATGTTCACGGCTGAGGTACAAATGGCGGGATAAAACTGGGCATCGGAAACCCCTTGTCGGAAAGCGGTTTTGATTTCTTC
>JAIPDL010000108.1 GCA_021737695.1 Desulfotignum sp.
ACATCCGGCATGTCAAACTGAACAAACGGGTGGTGTCCGAAGATGTGCTCCGGTCCATCATGGGATTTCTGGCCCTGTACCTGTTTTTGTTTGTGGTGGCCAGCGCCGTTCTGGCAGCCATGGGCCTGGATCTGCTCACCGCCTTAAGCGCCGTGGCCTCCTGCCTTGGCAACATCGGACCCGGATTCGGCACGGTGGGGCCGGCGGAAAATTTCGCCCATCTCCCGGCTGCGGCCAAATGGGTGCTGGCCTGGTGCATGCTGCTGGGAAGACTGGAAATCTATACCGTCATTATTCTGGTGGTACCGGAATTCTGGAAGTAGCAAAAAAAATAATAATTTTTAACCCGGTTCTTCAGCGCATTCGTCTGCTGACAGAACCCTGGAAAATGGATTGAACATATGGCGGTATTTGGAAAAAACGGGTTCATCCGGCAGCAGGAAATTGCGTTTGCAAAAAAACTGCTTGTCTGGAAATTTCAAAAAACCGGGACTGCGTTGCCCGATGATGCGTTACTTTCTGCCCATGCAGAAAAAATTGTGGCAGATGC
Source organism: Desulfotignum sp. (assembly GCA_021737695.1). GTDB lineage: Bacteria > Desulfobacterota > Desulfobacteria > Desulfobacterales > Desulfobacteraceae > Desulfotignum. The sequence goes on from JAIPDL010000108.1 coordinate 551, forward strand.
CCATGTCATCGCCCGGAAACGGGGCAAAAATATTCTGGAAATTGTGAAGCACCAAATAGATGACTTTAAAAAATGATCCCGGGCAGATCGGGGCAGATATTTTTCCCGGGTATCCTCTTTTTGCCTGAACGCCTGCCCTTCGTCATGTTTTTTTCCCGGCTGTAAAAAATCGTGACGAAATAATTATTTCACCTGAATCAATGGGGGTCCACTCTGTGAAACCAATCCGGAAATATTTAAAAAAAACGCTTTAAAAACAATTGATTATGCGATCATAAAATCGTCTTTCATTGTCTGGCATGCAAATTGAAACGGTGACATTCAAAACAGGCAAAAAAAGGTTTTAAGGTTTTTGCCTAAAACCCGAACAACTGAATGACTAACAATGGAGGAACGATTATGAAAAAATCAATGTTTGCATCGTGTGTGATGAGTATTTTGTTTCTGGTGTTATCTTTTTCTGTACCCATGGATGCATCCGCCGGCCAGACGCTGCGGTACAGTGCGTCCGCCCAGGTCTTTGAAGGATTTGACAGTGCCCGGCTCGACATGTTTACCCAGGATACCGGCATTGCCATTGATCTGTTTGTGGCATCATCCCAGTCCTGTGTCTACCGGCTGTTGCAGGACATGACCGATGTGGCCAGTTCGGTCCGGCCCCTGTCCCAGCGGGAAAAAGATTTCGGGCTGACAGCCATCCCCTTTGCCAAAGATCCTTTGGCCGTGATCACACACAAATCCACCCCCGTGGATGCCCTGACCACTGAACAGCTTCAGTCGCTTTTTTCCGGCAATGTCGCCAACTGGAAAGAGGTGGGCGGGCCGGATCTGGCCGTCACTTTGGTGGTTCCCGGCGAACAGACGGGTGCCCACAAAAACTTCAGGCGCCAAGTGATGCGCCACAATGAGGTGCAGTATGATTACATGACCTACACCTCCACCCGGGTGCTGGAAGCCATTGAATCCCTGCCGGCAGGTGCCGTGTCCTTCATTTCCAGAGGCGCCCAGATCACCCATCCCAAGGTAAAGGTGATTCTGATTGATGGGACAAAACCCGGCGATACGGATTACCCCTTTTATCAGATGTTCAATCTGGTGACCCAAGGCGAACCTGCCGGCACCGTCAAAACGTTTGTGGACTTCATTACATCTGACAAGGGAAAGGCCCTGATCCTGGAAAGGGGTATGCTGCCGGCCGAATGATCCTGTCTTTTGGGACACGCGCCTTAACTGACAAACCGGACCGGTGCCGGGCATCGGTCCGGGAAAAGCGACTTCAAATCATCTGAGCTTTGTCACGCCCCGTTTCAATGAATGAATCAGGGGCGTGACATATTTGGGGAGTCATCGTTGACCGTGCGCTGGAAACCATGGATGAATGAGAGGGACGATCTGAATTGGCACACCTGAAAACATTGAAAAACGGGTCCGCATATCTTCTGAACATATTCCGGGGAAACCGAAATGTCCGGAAAATGCTGATCGGTGTGATCCTTGCCACGGTGTTCTTTCTGGGAGTCAGCGCCTATCTGGATATGAAGGCGGCCCGGCACCATGGAAATATGGCCAGAAAGCAGTTCAACGATCAGCAGATGCTCATTGCCCGGCACATCCGTCGACAGGTGGAATCGGAGCTGTCATTTGTCGGCAAAGAACTGGGACGTGCCGGCGACATCCTTTCCCGGGAAAACGGCCGGATTGATTCGGCCCGGCCGGCCCTGGAACCATTGTTCTCCCGGCTGCTGGAAAAAAGTGTTTTCCGCGTTAATATCCTGATGCTGGATCAGCGCCAGGTTCATTCTTTCGGCTATCCGCGCCAGTGGCAAATCCGTGTGCCCGAACCGGATGTCCTGTCTTCTTTTAGATCGCCGCCGGAAACATTCGGTCTCTTTTTTTCCGATCCCGTTCATCAATCCGGGAATATACATATCCAGATGGCTTGGCAGGCGGCAGATATGAATCTGATTTTCATTGCCGAACTGGATATCAGCCGGTTTCTGGGCCGGTTTCTGGATGATGTTCGTTCCGGCAGCACGGGCTACGCCTGGGTGATTGACGGCAAAGGCATTTTTTTATATCACCCCTATACCCGGTTTATCGGCAAAAGCGCGTTTTCTGCCAGGGAAAAACGGGATACCGGTCTGACCCATCACGCCATCGCCTTTATTCAGGAAAACCATATGCTCACCGGTCACACCGGGACGGGTTCCTATACAGCCGGATGGCACCGGGGATTGACGGGAAAGATTGAAAAACTGATCGCCTATTGCCCCATTACCATACCGGGCACAATTGCCGGCACCTGGTCTGTCGCAGTGGTGGCACCTGTGTCCGAAATCGACGGTTACATCAACCAGGCCGCTGTCTGGCGATTTCTGCTCCATGCAGTCATTCTTTTTGTGGTGGTCGTATCAGGAACGGTCCTGCTTGTCAGAGAAATCCGATGGACCAGCCGGCTGGAAGATAAAGTGGCGCAACGGACCCATGACCTGCAACGGTCGGAAGAAAAATACCGGTCAGTTGTGGAAAGTGCGGAAGATTTTATTTTTACCCTGGACCAGGACGGCCGGTTCCAGTCCATGAACAGTTTTACGGCCAGTTTTTTCGGGGGAAGGCCAGACGATTTCATTCACCGCAGCATCGACCAGGTACTCAACAAAGAATCTTCCCAAAAGCACCTGAAAATGCAGGGCCTGGTTTTCCGGCACCAGAAAAGCGTACGGGATGAATTTACCTTGCAGGCCGGCGAACATGAACTCTGGGTCAGCGCCAATTTCATGCCCATCCGGAATGAATCCGGCCGGGTGGAATCCGTGCTTTGCATTGCCAGGGATATCACCACTGAAAAAAACCTGGAACGACAGCTCATCAATACGGAAAAACTGGCTTCCCTGGGAACCCTGGCCGCGGGCGTGGCCCATGAGATCAACAACCCTTTGGGTGTGATCCTTGGGTTCACGGACCTGCTGGTGAGAAAAACCGCCAAGGACTCCCAGGCATACGAAGACCTGAAAACCATTGAAAGGCAGGGGATGCACTGCAAACAGATTGTGGAGAATCTTTTGCGGTTCGCCCGTTTCGGAGAAGGAAACGCGGCCAGTTGCGTTGTCAACGACGCCATCCGGGAGGTGGTAAACATCGTGCACCATACGTTGGACATGGAATTCATTGATCTGAACATGGACCTGGATGACACCATCCCCGTGGTGCGCGGAGATTCCAGGGAACTGCAGCAGGTGTTTTTAAACCTGATCAACAATGCCTGTGCCGCCATGAAACAAGGAGACATTCTGACGATTCACTCCAGATTTATATCAAACGAAAACAAGGCGGAGATAAAAATTCAGGACACAGGCCATGGTATTTCCCCAAAACATATCGATCGGATTTTCGAGCCGTTTTTCACCACCAAACCCGAAGGGGAAGGCACGGGTCTGGGGCTGTCCGTCACCTATGGCATTGTCAGCAAATACGGCGGCATTATCGACTGCAAAAGCACGCCTGCCTGTTTTCAAAACGATGCAAACACTGCCCATGGTACTCTTTTCACGATCAAACTGCCTGTTTTTAACAAGGAGATATAATGTCATTGACGATTCTTGTTGTGGATGATGAAAAAGATATGCTGGCTTTGCTTTCCAGATACATCACTGAAGATACCGATTATCAGGTCCAGACGGAAAACGATTCCATGGAGGCATTGGCAGTATTTAAACAGAAACGGTTCGACCTGGTGATCATGGATTTAAAAATGCCGAAAATGGGCGGCCTTGATCTGTTACGTCAGATCAAGAAAATCCGGCCCGATACATCAGCCATTATCATGACCGCCTATGCCACCATTGAAACGGCCGTGGAAGCGATCCAGGAAGGGGCGTATGACTACATCACCAAGCCGTTCCGCCGGGAACGGATTCTGTTGACCATTGACAAAGCCCTGCAATGGCGGCGGATGATTTTTGAAAACATGGCCTTAAGGGAAGAACTGGTTCAAACGGATGCCACCCGGACCCTCATCGGATCATCCAATGCCATCAAATCCGTTATACAGGAAATCAAACAGGTGGCCCCCACCACGGCCACGGTGCTCATCACCGGGCCGAGCGGAACCGGAAAAGAACTGGCCGCCCGGGCCCTCCACCACTCCAGCCTGCGCAAATCCAATGCCATGGTCACGGTCAACTGTACGGCCATTTCAGAAAACGTCATTGAAAGCGAACTGTTCGGCCATGTCAAGGGCGCATTCACCGGGGCCTGGAAAGACAAAAAAGGACTGGTGGAGGAAGCGGACGGCAGCACCCTGTTTCTGGATGAAATCGGGGACCTGGGCCTTTCCATGCAGACCAAACTGTTGCGCCTGCTTCAGGAAGGGGAATATAAACCCGTGGGCAGCACCCGCACCCGGCGGGCAGACATCCGGTTTGTGGCAGCCACCAACCATGATCTGGAAACAGACATAAAAAACGGGACGTTCAGAGAAGATCTGTTTTACCGGCTCAACGTGATCTGCCTGCACATGCCCGGCCTGGACCGGCGGTCCGAGGACATCCCTTTGCTTGCCCAACATTTTATGAAAAAATATACCCTGCTGTATCAGAAAGATATCACACAGATATCGGAATCCGCGCTGAAACACCTAAAAGCGTATGCCTTTTCCGGCAATGTCCGGGAACTGGAAAACATGATTGAGCGGGGGGTCATTTTCTGCCGGACCCCGGCCCTTGAACCGGCGGATATTTTTCCGGGTGCCGGGGTGCCGGCCGACATCCCATCCAGTGAGATGTCCAGAGATATTCTTGAAATGCCGTTCCGGGAAGCCAAAGAGGCGGCATTGTCCCTGTTTTACAATCAGTATATCAAACACGCGCTCACACACAGCAGGGGCAACATCAGCCGGGCCGCTGAAAAGGCGGGTATCCAGCGGCAGTATCTTCACCGCCTCATCAAGGAGGTGGGCCTGGATGCGGAAGGCTTCAAACTTTCCTTATGATCAGACATATTTTTTCAACCCCAGTTTTTCCAGGGCATCATCCAGGCGGACGATGCCCATGGGATAACCGTTTTTGACCACGGCAATGCGGTTGATCCCGTAAAGCAGCATCAGCTGCACAGCATGGGTCAGCCTGTCTTCGGCAGTGACTGTATGATCCAGGCATATACCGGAGGTGAAAGGCATGAGAACGGTTTTGACTTTGCATGATTCCATGACCGCAGGCCTCCTGTTTTAAAAGGAGAGGCAGGCATTGTCGCCTGCCTCCCTGTTCATGCCGATGATGGCAGGTTCATCCGCTGAAGCCAGTGACCTTAATGCGGGATATTCACATTCAGGGCATACTGAAGAACCACATAAATCAAATAGATTCCCAGCAGCCATCCCCCCTGCCACCGTTCAAAATATCCTTTTTTATTCTGCATGGCGATAAACACCCTGAAGGAATAAAGAATAAGCAGCATCACTGGAAAATGGAAGGCAAAAAAGTTGGGAGGAATGGCCAGTGGTCTGGCGGAGGAAGCCGCACCAATCACAAACAGACAGTTGAGAACATCCGCCCCCACAACATTGCCCACCATGATTTCCGGATGACCTTTTCGTATTGCTGCAAACGCTGTCATCAGTTCCGGCAGCGAGGTGCCGAAGGCCACCAGCGTGGCGGCAATAACATCCTGGGGCACGCCGAAACGCACGGCACATTCAGATGCACACGGAATCAAGACCCGGGCACCCAGAATAACCAGAAAAAGCCCTCCTAAAATCATCATCAAGCTCTTTGGAATCCCCATTTCATCTGAATCATCCACGGCTTCGCCATCCAGGGCCTGGTCACCTCCGCTCTTTGCCCACCGATAGGTGGCATACATATATACGGCCAGTAGAACCAGAAACAGAACCCCGATTTCCCGCTTGATCATGGGTTCGGGCATAATCAGCAAGGCTGCCACGGCAATGACCACCAGCAAAGTAGCAGACCCGACCTGGACCCAACCTGTGCGGTTCAGGATAAATCTGTTCATGGGCACCCGGGTCATGACACAGGCAAATCCAAGAATCAGGCCTGTGTCTGCAATGATAGACCCGACCCCATTGCCCAGGGCCAGACCGGGGTTACCGGTCCAGGCCGCCATGACCGAAACAAACGCCTCGGGCAGGGTAGTTCCCAGAGAAACAATGGTGGCCCCGATGACGATCCGGGGCAGCCCGGTCCGCCGGGCCAACGCCACCACCCCGTCAATGGCCCAGTCCGCTCCCTTGGACAACAGCAGAATACACACACCGATAACAACCAACAGCACCAGGGTGGGTAATCCCGGGACAACACGTAAAAGTAATTCTTCCATGGGTAGACTCCTTTTTGTGTGATGTATCAGTTAATTTACTTATGATCCCTTTCTGATGCAGACAAGAGCAAGACATGTGCCATTTGACAAAAACCCAGAACCGCTTTGATTTATATGCAAAAATAAGCTTTAATAACAATAGTTTATAAAAATATCCCGCCGCCCTTTGCATTAATTCGCCCAGAAAAAAAACTGGTTCAAAAAATAAATGTCTACCAAAAGTTTCACTTTGTTTTTTTATGTCACCGATCTGTTGACTTCAACGGATCAAAATATCAATGGCAGGCCGGATATGCTGGAATCAAACCAGAAATAATTAAATGAAATTATCATAATTTCAGACAGTTGAACCATCTGTGTTTTGAGTTCTTTGTGTCATGTTTCCAGTGGCATGTATTTTGATATGTTTGAAAACAGCATAAGAACCCGTTTAGGGGTGAGCGGATTACACCAAAACCAACAATCATAAGGAGGCTGTGATGGGTGCTAACGAAAAAACAAGAAGAACCGGGTTTGAAATCCAGGAGGAACTTGAAGCCACCAAGAAAACCATCTTGGAACGGTTGATACCTGGAAAGCGGCAAATCATGGGATTTTTAACGGGAATCATCCCCTTGTTCGTCATGTTTCTGGTCGGCTGCTGGCTGGCCGGAAACCCGTTTGAAGCGACCTGGCGGGCATCAGAATCAGGGTATAATATTGCCCACGGACTGGTGGGTACCAACCAGTGGCATATTATCTGGTATGTGGTGCTTGTGGGGTTGTTTTTTGAATTCATGGATGCGTCCGCCGGCATGGGATTCGGCACGGTCATGAGCCCGGTGCTCATGTCTCTGGGGTTTACCCCCTTGCAGGTGGTGCCGGTCATCATGATTCAGCAGGCTTCCGCCGGCCTGATCGGGGCTTTTCTGCACCGGGAATTTGAAAACGTGGAATGGAAATGGAACCCCATGTCGGAAACCATCAAATTGTGGCTGCTGATTTCCATACTGGGCGTATTAGCAGTTATTACGTCAATCATCGGGGTCTATGGCATATTCAAAACCGCCAAAGTCTGGATCAAGCTCTATGTCGTGATTCTGCTGGTGGGTATGGGCGCTGTTGCATTATACCAGGCGTACCAGCAGCACAAGGGCAAAAAAAGGCCCTATCGATTTAAACGAATGGGATTTTTCGCTTTTCTGGCGGGGTTTAACAAAGGGATCGGCGGCGGCGGATATGGTCCGGTGATCACTGTCGGGGGATTGATCTCAGGTGTTCCCGTTAAATCCCAGCTGGCCGTGACGGCCATCTGTGAAGGCACCGTCAGTACCGTGGCTGCCATTCTCTGGTTCACCATGCTGGGGTCCGGCATGAAAATTGACTTTCTGCTGCTGCCCACCATGATGATCACGGCCATCGGTGGCGGTATTCTGGCCCCCTATGCCACCCGGGTGTTTCCCCAGAAATTCTGGACCTACACCGTACCGGTATACTGCCTGATCGTCGCGGTCATCTGTGTCTGGAAACTCTGGCCGTCTCTGAGCAAGGCCCTGGGGCTCATGTAATTCCCTCCTGGCCCGGGGCCCGGGGCTGTCACCTGTCATCAAACGGGCACCTGATGGCAGCACAGACCGTCCCCAGCGTGTCAGGCCGGAAACGATCTGTTTCCGGCCTGACCACTCCGTGGCAGAGCACCGGATTCAACCGGCAAACCAGCCCGACCCGATTTTACAGCAATTGACAAAGGAGACAAGCAATGAATGAAACCAATAAACATGCAGGTAATTATCCCTGCAATGATGACAACCGGTGTATCCGACACCAGGCCATACGGCTGGTGGTGACCCTGGCATCACTGGGAGGGTCTATCGGGCTGTATTACCTGGGATTTTTCGGTACCCTGGAAGGACCGCTCAATCCGGAAAAAATCGGTGATGCCGTGGCAGGCAGCAATATTGGCCCCGGTCATCTGCTGGCAGGGCTTTTTCTCATATTTCTGGTTTCCATCAGCTGGAACTGGGTCTATAATCTGATCCAGCGGATGACAATCCAAAGGGCCGCCACAAAGCACCCGCAGGCTGCCGGAAAACAAAAAATCGCGCCCGTGACGTTTCAACCTGTGCGCAAAGGCCCTTGGTCCCATACCATCTGGGCCGGTTCTTTAATGGGATTGATCGGGTTTGGTGTACAGCTGATCTGACATGCCATGAACAGGAGATCATATGGAAAAAAAAATTCAGGTTCTGATCGTGGATGACGAGGTCCGGTTTGCCAGAAATGTGTCAAGGCTGCTGGACACCGGCCCATTTGACGTCTCTGTGGCACACAATGGACTGGATGCCCTTGATGTGGTGCACAAAACCCGGCCGGATGTGGTGGTGCTGGACATCCGCATGCCGGAAATGGACGGCATCGAAACCCTGCTGGCGATGAAGAACCTGGACCCGGAAATCCAGGTGATCATTCTCACGGGTCATGCGGATGTGGAAACCGGTATCCTGGCCATCCGTGACGGGGCATTTGATTATCTGTTCAAGCCGTGTGACATGGAACTATTAAAGGAAAAAATTCTTCAGGCAGCAACGGCCAAACAGATCCAGCACCGCCCGGTGCTGTGGCCCAGGCGCATGGTTAAAGAAATCACCAATGCCTCTTTTATTCCACTGGACATCACCGATGATTTAAAAAAAGCCCTGGAAATACTCACTGCCATGGGGGACGGGGGTATACGGGAAGAACTGCATGTAACGGACAACAAAGACCGGTTGCGGGGAGTTGTTTCAAGAAACGAACTGATCCGGGAAGCGGAAAAAGGGGGTCCGGAACGACACACTGTCTGGTCTGATCTGGCCCAAAACCCCGGGTGGCTGCCCGACAAAAAGGTGTCGGATGTCATGAAACCGCCGGCGGGCATATCAGCCCACCCGGACGACCCCCTTCACCAGGTGGCTCAAAAAATGATCGATAACCACCTCCGGTGTCTGCCTGTGATGGCGGATAACCGATTTATGGGAATCATCCGCCTGAATGATATTCTGTTTCATATATCTCTGGGGCATGAAAACAGGAAACAAGGATATGAAGATGCATAAACAGATGTCAGGCCCTCTCCAAAAATCCTATCCGTTCGTCAGATCGGCATGGTTTTCAGCGGCAGGCGTGTCACTGGTGCCGGCCGCAGGTGTGTTTGCCGGTCTGGCTCTGTGGATATTGTATCGGAGTTCATCGCCGGTTCTCGGCCTGATACTGCTGGCATCCGGGGTGCTGGCCGGTGCCGCTGCAATGGCCTGGCACATTGGAAAACTGTCTGGGCGGCTGAAAAAAAAAATGCATCACATCCAGCTGCTGGACCAGCAACTGCTGAAGATGAGCCGGATGGCTGCCGCCACCAAACTGACACGGGATTTTCTGGCAAGTCTCAAAGACGGCCTGATCAATATTGAAAGTTCTGCGGCCCTGGCCCAGGAACTGATCCGCCTGGACACCCCTTCGGATGCGGCCCGGAGCCTGGAGGATATCAAAACAGGGTCCATCAAATCCTGCGCATCCATCGACAAATTACTGGCCATCACACAAACCCCGGGGAATCACTGGATTATCCAGGATATCCAGATCAATGACATGATCATGGACATTCTGGAAATCCTTGCCCCCCAGTTTCAGGAAAAACAAATCCACATTATTCAGAACTGTGAAAATAACCTGCCCATGATCCGCAGCAATTTTTCCCGGGTGTACCAGATTTTCCAGAACCTGTTTCTCACCGCAGTCTCCGATATCATCCAGCAGGGGCGGTTGACCCTGACCACCCAATCCGGATCAGACGGCGTTCAAATGGCCCTGGTCTATCCCAGCCGCCATTTTGACAAACATGTGATGACCCGGCTGGCTGACCCGGCCTATGCACTCCAGGCCCAGGAACCCGGACCATGGCTGGCGCTGTGCGTCTATCATGCCGACAGGGTCAAGGCAAGTATCCTTTCGGATGAAACCGATACCGGGCTCCAACTGACGGTCAATCTGCCCTACCGCCTTGACCGCTCTTCCTCTCCGACCCCCCAGGCTTTTTTAAAGGGATTATGATCCGATATCAAGATCTGGCATATGCGGTTGAAAATATTTCCCACCAGGATCCGGAAATCGGTTACGCCCTTTCCGAGCTGCTGGCTGCCGGGCACATCCGGATTCCGGTGGATTCCGGCAGTCCTGGGGAAGACCCCTGTTTTCTGTTTGAAGATAACCGGGTGTTTGTCCGGAAGGTGAGTTTTTTCAACCATGGCATTGCCCCCCTGGAAGAAAGACTGGTGCTTGGATACGGGGAGGCGGCTGCAAAACACCGGATTGAACAAACCCCCTCTCCCGGGGATTTCTTTGCCGCCGCAACCCAAATTCATCTGGCCGGCATTACCTGTCTGGTGAATTTTGAACTCTTCAGCACCATTTCCAGGCTCAACCAAAAAATCAGGGCCGCCGGCAGCGGCACAGACCTTGGGAATATCCTGAACGCCCGGCTTGAAACCCTGCAACAGATGTTACAGGAACCGCCCACCAGCTTTGGAATGCCGATTTCTTTCAAGGAAGGCCTGTATGAGATTGAAATGCAGCAATCCGTTGACTGTTATTTTATTTTGTTTCCCTTTTCATCCGCCGCTCTGGGTCAGGTGGCACAGCTGAACCTGGAGTTTTTCAATTTGCGCTTTGTGCTGGATCTGTTCGTCACGGGCGCATCCCACCGGCTTTTTGCTGCTGTCAGCCAGGGGAAAATAACCGGAATGATGTATCTGAAGGAAAAAAAACGCTTGTTCTACACCGGGCTGGAGATCCATTACGTGGCCACGGTCAACGGGCTCCCCCTGGAGGAACAGACCCTTGATTATCCGAGAATCCGGGGAACGGGCACCTTTCTGATGGCCGGGGCGTGGCTGTTGTGGAAAAGCATTTTCCCCAGGGCATCGGAAATTGTTCTGGATGCGGAAATCGGGGCGGAGCGGTTTTATGAAACCATCGGGTTTGATTTCCGGCCTCCTTATGGATACCTGCTCAAACACCCGAAAGACAAACTGCTGCTGTACATTATCGGCATGGCCATGAACTGTGAAACACTGCCAGAACCATTGCATACGGCAGTGGTTCAGTGCATCAA
>JAIPDL010000109.1 GCA_021737695.1 Desulfotignum sp.
CGTTGGTGAGATCCCGGCCGGCACACACATCAAAAAACCCTTCGATCTTTTCGTTCACCCCGCCGATGGACTGGATCTGTCCTTTCTGGTTCACGGACCCGGTCACTGCAATTCCCTGACGGATGGGATATCCGGACAGGCTGGACAACACCGCATACAACTCCGTGGAAGAGGCACTGTCACCATCCACACCGCTGTAGCTTTGTTCAAATGTAATGCTCACCGATACGCTCAACGGATATTCCTGGGCAAACATCCGACCCAGAAATCCGGCAATGATCATCACCCCTTTGTCATGGGTCTGGCCGGAAAGATCGGCTTCATGCTCCACATTGATGATGCCGGGCTTTCCCATGTAGGATTCCGCCGTGATCCGGGAAGGCCGCCCAAAAGCCAGATCTCCCACCTGGTAAACCGCCAGTGCATTGACCTGTCCCGTCACCGACCCGGTCAGATCAATGAGAATGGAGTGGTCGTCATATTTTTCCTGGACTTTTTCCTCATACAGGTTATGCCGGAACCTGAAGGCATGCAGGGCGCGGCCCACATGTTCCGCGCTCACGGCCTTTGCCTGATCCCGCTCAGCCCAGAAAGCGGCTTCCTTGAGCAGATCCTGAATCCGTCCGAACCGCAGGGACAATTTAGATTTACTTTCCGCCATCCGGCTGCCGTACTCAACCACGGCAGTCACACCACAGGGAGTAAACGCCGGCAGATTTTCAGCTTCACAGGCCCGGGCGATGAACCTGGCGTAATTGCGCAGGTTCTCACGACTGACATCCACTTCATAATCAAAATCCGCCCGGACCTTGAAAATCCGATTGAACTTGGGATCTGCACCCTGAAGCGCCCGGAAAATTTCATATCCGCCCACCAGCACTACTTTGACATCCAGGTCAATGGGGTCAGGCCGTAAAGATGCCATGGCAGGCCCGGATTGATCCGGCGGATCCTGAATATACAGTTTTTTGTTCTGCAAGGTGGTTTTCAAGGTCTCCCAGACCTCTGGATGGCGCAACACCGCATCGATTTCCAGTACCAGAAACCCCTTGTCCGCCCGCAACAGCGAACCGGCCTGCACCATGGTGAAATCCGTAGACACCATACCCTTCACCGGTATTTTTTCAATTTTTCCAAACAGATTCTGAAAGGTGGGAGCCGGCTCAAAAATTACCGGGGCCCCATGTTCTCCCCGCCGGTCCACCAAAACATTGACCTGGTACCTTTTATCCAGAAACTCCATCATTTCAGTGGGTTCCGCTCCCTGATCCGTATCAGGGTCCAGAGAACTAAGCAGCTGCGGCAGATGATCTGTCAGGTCTTTTTTTGCTTCTGCCAGAAATTTGCGGGCCGGGGGCCGGTCGCCAAAGTCCGTAAACAACAGGTCCATTTCCCGGGAAAACAAGGCACCGGCTGTTTCAACCAACAGTTCCTGATACGCGTGCTGTGTTTTCTTTGCCTGCTGCTGAATCTGTGCCACCGCATCTTTCATCTGCTGCTGGACCCGGGCCAGATTCTTTTCAATGACAGTGCGGTGTTTCGGATCCAGGGCGGAAAACGCTTCCGGAGAAACCGGTTCACCTTCCTGCAAAGGCACCGCTTGATACCCTTCGTCCGTGCGGACAATTTTAATCTCTTTTTTTTCAGCCGCCGCTGCCACCCGTGACATGATGCGGTCCTGGATATCTGCCATCTTTTTTTTGATCCGGGCCTGTTTCTCAACAAAGGCTTTTTGTTCAAATGCCTGGGGCAGATTGGTTTTCAAGGCCTCGACAAACCGGGTCATTTTATTTGAAAAAAATACTGCCGAGCCGGTGGGAAGCGCCATGACCCTGGGTTGATAAGGATCTTCAAAATTATTGACCAGGCACAGGTCTTCGGGTGTTTCCCGTTTTTTGGCATGGGTGGTCAAAATTTCCCGGGTAATGGTGGTCCGGCCGGTGCCTTCCAAACCGGTGATGAAAATATGATACCCCGGTCCCTTCATGTTCAGCCCGAAATGAATGGCTTCCACGGCCCGGCGCTGGCCGATGACACTGTCCAGGGGCGCCAGATCCGCTGTGGTGGTGAAATCAAAGGGATCATCCTGGCATTGTCGGGCCAGATCCGCTGTGTTGACACGATAGGCTTCCATCAATGACATTATTTTCCTTTTTTGGCTGCCATTTCCTTGGCTTTTTCCGGCAAGTCGATGATCATTTTTGAATATCGGCAAAAAATGTTTCCGGTTCTTTTCGAACCCCGCAGGTCTGATGCAGTTTGGCGGCGACATCCTTGAACGGGCCGTCCTTCATGATACGTGCGGACTCGGGGCAGGCTTTGATGCAGGCACAGCAGTGAATACAGATATCATCCCGGGTGCAGAACCCGTCATCTTCATCAATCGCGTCCACCGGACATACTGCCACGCAGGTGCCGCAGGCGGTACAGTCATCGGTCACATCAATGAACGGCACACCTTTGGGAGCCGTGGGTTTTTTATAAGGAACGTTTCCCGGCACCATAAGATCCGCCGCTTTTTTGTCCGGATCAAGTGTTTCCAGCAATCGGCCGATCTTTTGTCCGAATTGGACCGCATATGCCAGATCTTTTTCATCCGGCCTGCCAGGAGCAATGGGCGCGGGTTGCGTGGAAAACGAATGTTCACCGATGAACGTCCCTGCAGCCACAGGAACACCTCCCCACTGGACACAGATATCTTTCAATTCCAGCAATGCATCGTCATATTCCCGGTTGCCGTAAACCACCACCGGCACGACGGGAATGCCGGATGCCGACATTTCTTTAAAACAATCGGCCGCCAGTTTCGGCAATCTGCCGCTGTAAACCGGTGCCCCGAAAACGATCAGGGACGTGTCCAGTTTTTGGGGCAGCTGTTCTCTGCCCTGGGGCAATGTAATATCATAACTGTCCACTTCATAGCCGGTCCCCTTTGCGATGGCATCCAGCACGGTTTTTGTGGTAGTGGTGGGGCTGAAATATACCAGGGTAATTTTTTTATGGGTCATTGTTTTTATTTCTCCTGTTTTATGTAAAAAGGCATTTGAAAAATCATCTCAATTATAGTTACGCCCTTTTCAAAGCGCGGCATCCTCATCATAGACATTGCAGATGCAGCATAAAAAGGTGGCGGGTTCATCTGTCACGTTTTTCATGCCATGGGGCTGCATGCTCGGTATATAAACAGCGGTTCCGGGCTTGCACACCACTTTTTTCTTCAGCTCATCGGTTTTTTCATCAAATTCCCAGCATTCAAATTCACCGGACAGAATATACATGGTCTGATGATAAAAATGGTTGTGAATGGGAATCTGCCCCCCCGGCTGGATCGTGAAAAACCGCAGCCCGTATTCCGGAATTCCGTTTTCATCCTCCCCGTGCCGGGACAGCCAGCGGATGCTGGTGCCGATGACATCGAGCTGTTCGCCTTTGTATGGAAACCGGTCAATCTGTTGTTCCTCGCACTCTGTCCAATGAATCACTTTCATGTCGACAACTCCGCTTTAAATTATCACAGATTTTTACCTTGCCACATTGCCGATAAAAATACCAGCCCAATGTCATCGGTCGGCTGCCTGAGCTGCCGCACTCCAGCCGTGGGTTTTGGCCAGTTTTTCAAACATCTGGACAATGCCGGCGGTCAGGCGGAACACCATGTCGCTGCCGCCGTTGTCCGACGCGCTTTTATCATAAAACAGGTGCAGGTCTGAATCCAGGCCGTCATCCGGTTTCCAGTAACAGATCATCATGGGCACCAGAGGCAGCGGATACAGCATCATGGAAATATCGGACTGATACTGTTCTTCGATCTCTTTGCCATTAAAAATAAAGCCCAGGTCCTCGAACAGATCCGGATAAGCGTCCACAATTTTTTTCAAGGGCTCCTCCGTGCGTTTCATATATAAACCATTCAGCTCCCGGGCTCCGGCCAGTTCTCTGAAAGGCACCCATTCACTGGTAATGGGGGTCCCCCTGCTTTCCAGCACATAGGTGAGCACCGGCCCGGTGATCCAGGGATTGATATGCAGGTCTGATTTAAAGCGTCCCTCCTGATTCACGGAAAAGGGTTTGCCGAATATCCGAAGGGTCAGCCATTTCCCGTCAAACCGGCCCCCGGTTCTGCGGGCCGCCTCTTCCATGTCGATCTCTTTGACCCGGTCCTGCATGGCGGCCAGTTCCCGTTCATAATCCGATTCCCCGGGTTTGAATCCTTGTCTGGGTGCGTGGCTGAATTTTGCAATCACATCCGGGGCCAGGTGGGTACAGTCGGACAAATCTCTTTGCCCTAAAAATACTTTTGACGCAAACGCCAGACAGGTGGGTTCATTGCAGTCTCTGCAGTTGGATTTATCCAGAAGTTTGAAAACTTCCATGGCATTGGCAAACATATATCGATACCTCCGTTGGGACAGGTTCACAATTATTGATCATGGCATTCGTGATGAACAAGGGTGCCTTTACAAACACATGCCTTGGCCTTATAGTATTGAAATACTAATGCCCGAATAAAAAATTTCAAGCAACAGGAGTTTTCCCATTGAAACAGATTCTGGTACTTGCCAGCACCAACCCAGGCAAAACCCGGGAAATCCGGGATCTTTTAAAAGAGTTTCCCCTGGATATCAAAAATCTGACTGATTTCGGCCCCATCCCGCCGGTGGTGGAGGACGGCGCCACTTTTGATGACAATGCCTACAAAAAAGCCGCGTTTACGGCCCGGGTCCTGGGTTATCCAGCCATGGCCGATGATTCCGGCCTGTGCGTGGAAGCCCTGGACGGGGCTCCGGGGGTGAAATCCGCCCGGTATGCCGGAGACCATGCCACCGATGCCGACAACGTCGCCAGGCTGCTCACAGACCTGGCACCCCATGACAACCGGAAAGCCGCCTTTGAATGCGTGATCTCCATTGCCGTTCCCACCGGAGCCGCCCTGACCTATGAAGGCCGGTGCGAAGGCATCATCACCCGGGAGCCGGCCGGTGACAACGGGTTTGGATATGATCCGTTATTTTTCTTCCCCACCTTCGGCAAAACCTTTGCCCAGGTGCCCATGGAACAAAAAGCACAGGTGAGCCACCGGGGCATGGCTTTAACGCAGGTGGCTGAAGAGATGGACAAAATCCTGGAATGGATCGACATCAACATGCCCCGATTTAAACAGGTCCCCTGCAAGGATTAAGGAAGATACCACCATGACATCTTTTGAAGACTTTAAATCTCTGGTAAACGGAAACCGGTCCTGCCGCCGGTTTGACAATGCTGTCAAAATCAGTACGGATGAATTGTTCGACCTGATGAACCTGGCCCGGCACTGTGCGTCGGCCGGTAACACCCAGCCATTGAAATATATTCTGTCTACCAGTGAACCGACCAATGAGGCCATTTTTGACTGCCTGGGATGGGCCGCCTATTTGAAAGACTGGCCCGGGCCGGACCCATCTGAACGGCCCACGGCCTATATCGTGATCACCGGAGACCACACCATCTCCGACAAGTTCTGGTGCGACCACGGGATCGCGGCCCAGACCCTTCTGCTGGGGGCCCGGGCCAAAGGTCTGGCCGGGTGCATGTTCGGGGCCATCAACATCAAAAAGCTCAAATCCGTCCTGGATATTCCGGATCACCTGGAGGTCAAACTGGTGGTGGCGTTAGGAAAACCCGTTGAAAAAGCGGTCATCGATGAAGTGGGGCCGGACGGCAGCATCAAGTATTTCAGGGATAAAGACCAGGTCCACCATGTGCCCAAGCGGCCCCTGGACACCCTGATTTTCAAAACGTTTTCTTAAAAACCGGTATCCGGCCCCATCGGTAAAAAGGCGGTGAAATGAAACTGCTGTTTGTCAACCCCGTATGTCTGGATCCACGCATCACAGATGCGGATGCCACGGTGGTGCCTGTGGGTCTGTACTACCTGGCGGCCCAGATGCTGGATACCGGGTATGACGCAGCCATCCTCAACCTGGCCCAGGCCGATGTCAAAGATCCCGAGGCGGTGTTTGCTGCGGCGGTTGAATCCCAACACCCGGATGTCATCGGGTTTTCCGTAACCAATCCCACCCGGTTCTCTGCCATGTCCCTGGCCCGGACTGCCCGGCAGATGCGGCCCCAGACCGTGATCGTGTTCGGCGGGCCGGCCCCCACATTCATGGCGGATTATTTTTTTTCCGCCTGCCCGGAACTGGATGTCATTGTCAAAGGCGAAGGAGAGCAGACCAGCCTGGCCCTGGTTCAAACCCTGGCCAGGCTGTCCGGCAAAAATGATCCAAAAATTTGTTTGGATATCAGCCGGATTCCGGGGCTGATATTCCGGGACGGGAACACAATCAAACATACGGGACCGGCCCCGCTGATTCAGGACCTGGACCGGCTGGTGCATCCGTCCCGGTATTTTGCGTTTCAGCACCTGGCCATGTCAAGGGGGTGTCCGGGGACCTGCACCTTTTGCGGATCACCTCTGTTCTGGGGCACCCGGAATGTCCGGTTCCACTCCCCGGAATGGTTCTTTGAAGAGATCCGGACCCTGGCCGGCAAAGGAATCTCCCATTTCTATATCAGTGACGACACCTTTACCATGGACCGGGACCGGGTCATGGATTTATGCCGAAAACTCATCCATGCCAATTTAAACATTACCTGGCACGCCATTTCCCGGGTGGACCGCGTGGACCCGCACCTGCTCGCCATGATGCGCAAAGCCGGGTGTATTCAGATCAGCTATGGGGTGGAATCCGGGTCAGATACCATCAAGAAACGCCTGGGAAAACCGGTTCCCAACGCCGTGGCGATTCAGGCCTTCCGCCGGACCGCTGCTGCCGGCATGATCCCCCGGGCCTATTTCATCTATGGGTCGCCCGGTGAAACAAAAGACACCATCCAGGAGAGCATTGATCTGCTGATGCAGCTTCAGCCTTTAGGTGCCGTGTTCTACATGCTGGTATCATTTCCAGGCACCCGGCTGTACGAACAGGCCCAAAAAACCGGCCGGATCAACGATGAGATCTGGCATAAAAAAATCGAAGACCTGCCCTGGTTTGAAGTGGATGATCACCTGGATTTTCATCAGGTCAAACAGTTCGGAGATGCGTTGAGATCCGCATTTTATGACCATCTGCCTGAGTTTGCCGCAAATATCGACCTGATGGATGACCCGTCCCTGTATCCATATCATGCGGATTTTTTATCCCGGCTGGGCATGACCTTTTCCCACGGCGATTACAGCACGGATGACCGCATCCAAAATCCGGGCGGCACGGCACAAACTCTGTTTGAAAAAGCGTTGTCCTATCACCCGGATCTCCGGGCCTTTCTGGGACTGGGCATGCTTTTTCTCAAACACAAACAAATGGATCCGGCCTTACAGATTCTTGACCAGGGCCAGAATCATTTTCCCGGCAGCAAAGACCTGGTTCTTTGCAAAGGCATCTGCCTGATGAATCAGCACCGGTTTGCCGATGCCCTGGCCTGCCTGTCCCCTTTTGAACCACATCCGGATGTCCGGCATTATCTGGCCATCTGCCAAAAAGAACTGGAAACCGACCATGAATGAAAAATCTGTCAACACCCCCACAGACCATCACCTGACCAACCGGCAGAACCGGGAACTCAAACTGAGATCCCAGCGCAGCCAAATTTTGAAAATGGATTCAGAATCCGCTCTGGATGCGGTTCTGGATGGTCCGGCCCCCGCCACCCTGATCCAGTCATTTCCGGATCAGGACCTGTATTTTCTCATGCACCAGATCGGGCCTTCGGATTTCATCCCGGTGCTGTCTTTAGCTGCTTCCGAGCAGTGGGAATATATTCTGGATGTGGAAGTATGGGACGGGGACCGGCTGGACACAAGAATCATGACCCGGGCGTTCGACCTGCTTTTCAAGGCGGACCCGGAGCGGTTCCTGCGCTGGATCATCATGGAGAAACCTGATTATTTCGAATTCTACCTGTCCCGGCACATGGACATATTGATCCGGGAGCATGATGAGGTCCCACCCGAAGATTTTGACGATTACATGACTATGGACGACAAGTTCTATTTCCGGTTTCCTGAAACAACACAGGAAGAAGATCCGGATCCGGATCCGGATGAGGAGATGCCTTTGTCCGAAGAGATTCAGGCTTCGGAACTCATCGATGCCATGGTCCGGAAACTGGCGGATATGGACCTGTCAGTGTTTCATGGATTGATGCTGGAAACCATGAATGTCCTGCCCGCAGAAACCGAAGAAGAACAGTTTCGTCTCAAAACCATCCGCCTGGCGGAAAAAGGATTTCTGCCGTTTCATGAGGCCATCGGCATTTATCAGCCCACGCCTCTCACCACGCTGCGCAAACGCCCGAAAACTATAGTTTTTTCTTCTGACCCCTTTGACCCGGACCTGCCGCTGCCTCCCCAGTGCTTTACCCAGTTTCTGGCCGGTGACGACCTGTTTGTCAAAGCTTTGGCGCTGGTACCGGCCGATTTCATGCTCACCCTGGAATCGGAACTGGCTGCTTTGGTCAACAAGATCATCTCCGCAGACCGCCTCAAAATCCGGGACACAAAAAACCTGGAAAAAATCATCCGGAAAACCACTGCTTTTCTGAGCCTGGGGCTGGAATCCATGCTTGAAAAAAATATCAGTCTGGAAAGCGCGGCAGATCTGATTCAAACCTATTATCTGGAAGATCTTTTCCGGACCGGGTCCCGGGCCGGAGTCCAACTGAAAACCGCTGTGCACAACTGGTACAGACACAGTTTTATCCTTCAGCAGAACCTGCCTTTGAGCTTTCTGGGAGAAACTTTTTTAGGCGTCATGGGCGGCCTGCTGCTGGACCGGCCCCTGTATTTTGACAATTACCAGACCGGTGAACTGTACCGGCATTTTGCCTCTTTATCCGACATTCAGATCACCCGTGAGGCTGTGGACCGGATCATGGGCATTGATCGCCTCCTGGCCCGGCTGAACCCGGACATTTCCTCATTTAAAAAAGGCGTGCTCACTTACAAAAGCCTGATTCTCACCCTGTGGGCCAAAGACCGCTTAGAGCTGGCCCCGGACCTGTCCCCCATAGACATGGCTGCATTCAAGCCGTTTTTCACGGCCCTGTTTACCAACGATCCCGGCCTGAAACCCCCGGCATCCCGTGATCCTGACACGAAACCCGACCTCACAGGTCCCAAACATTCTTCGGACATCCGGGCCGAGGACCTGGCTCTGTGGGCGTCTGAAACCATCGGCAGCGAATTGCCGGATCCGGTCACGGATCTGCTCAAGGAACTGGTTAACGAAATCCGGGAAGAATATGCCACCGTTCACCCGGACCGCATCGACCCGCGGTTCATGCCCCATTTTCTGCTGAAACGTGGTTAAAGATCTGATGACAGGCGTTACTACCATTCATCAGGCTTTTGCCTTACCCCATCGCCGACACGACCAGTAAAAATTTTACTTGCAATAAATTCTTACTGTGATATTATTAACCTTTTATGGCACCCTCCGGTCGGTGCCTGGAGTATTGCGGTCAATTCCTTTTCTTAATTTACCCCAATCCTTTATTATTATATATTTCAGCCTGGATCGGTTCTGCGCTGTGCAGGCGGGCGATTAAGAGGAGAACAATTTATGTCGTTTCAACACCTGGGGCTTTGCGCCCCTTTGCTCCGTGCCGTTGAGGCTCAGGGCCACACCACCCCCACACCCATTCAGGAAAAAGCCATCCCCAAGGTACTGCAAGGATCAGATATCCTTGCCGGTGCCAAAACCGGTACCGGGAAAACAGCGGCCTTTGCTTTGCCCATTCTTCAGCACCTGGACCAGGACAAAACAAACACCCGGCTGCCCAGAGCATTGATTCTGACCCCGACCCGGGAACTGGCCGCTCAAGTGGAAAATGATTTCAAAGCCTATGGCCGCTTTCTGTCCCTTCGCACGGCCGTGGTTTTCGGCGGGGTCAACATCAATCCCCAGATCCGGCAGTTCCAGAAAGGCGTGGATATCCTGGTGGCCACGCCGGGACGGCTCCTGGATCATGTGGGCAGAAAAACCCTGGATCTTTCCCAGGTCACCTGCCTGGTCCTGGATGAGGCGGACCGCATGCTGGACATGGGGTTTATCCATGATATCCGTAAAGTGATCAGATGTTTGCCGGCCAAACGCCAGAGCATGCTGTTTTCCGCCACCTATACCCGGGAAATCCGGAACCTGGCGGACGGGCTGCTGAAAAACCCGGTTCAAATTGAAGTGTCGCCCGGCAACACCGCGCCCCAGGCCATTGATCAGGAGGTATACCAGGTCTCCCAGGACGGCAAGCGCGATCTTTTGTCCGGTTTGATCCGGGACGGCAGCTGGCACCAGACCCTGGTGTTTACCCGCACCAAACACCGGGCCAACCGGCTGACCAAACAACTGCTCAGCGACGGTATTACCGCAGCAGCCATCCACGGCAATAAAAGCCAGGCCGCCCGGACACGGGCTCTGGCGGATTTCAAAAGCGGGACGGTTCAGACGCTGGTGGCCACGGACATTGCGGCCCGGGGGTTGGATATCAAGCACCTGCCCCATGTGGTCAACTTTGATCTGCCCCATGTGGCTGAAGATTATATTCACCGCATCGGGCGTACCGGCCGGGCCGGTGAAAGAGGCGAAGCCCTGTCTCTGGTAAGCGGTGACGAACAGGGACTTCTGGCCAATATCCAGCGGCTGCTTAAAAAACAGCTGCCGATCAGACAGACTCCGGCGACCGAGGCCCGGAAAACATCCGAGTCTACCGCTCAAGGCAGACCGGTTTCAGAACCGGTAAAACCCAGACAAGCCCCCCAAAAAACCCGGGCCAAATCCGCACCAGCCAAACCGGACAAAAATCGTCGTCCTCAGCATACCAGCTGGCTGCCCACCGGCCTCAAACCCAAAAGACAGGCAGCGGCCTGGTCATCGGTGTAACGCCCCCGACCGGAGAAATCCATATGATCCGTGCCATTGCAGGTGATATCATCGGCTCCATTGATGAATATCACCTGGAAGGCATCAGGGGTGACAGCAGCGGTCTGCGCCAGACACCTTTAAATCACTTGATTTTGCGAATCGCCCTTTTTCGCCGGAACTTCATTAATGGATTTTAGACTTTTTTTTCCCCCCTGGAATGTGATAAGACGTTTAAAAGAAAAAAATCGTCACACATATCCTGGAGGCACATATGACACACTCTTCTGACAGTGTTCTGGTTTTAGGAGGCGGCATTGCCGGCATGGCGGCCGCCCAGACGCTGGGAGACAGCAATGTTCAGGTCCATCTGGTGGAAGCGGCCGATCACTTAGGGGGGAATGCCGCCTCCTGGGCCTGCATGGCCACGGATGAATGCCGGCAGTGCGGGGCCTGCCTGGCCGATGACATGGTTCACCAGACCGGCTGTCACACACATATTTCCGTGCATCTGAACACCACCCTGGACCGGCTGGACAAAACCGGCGACGGTTTCGCCGCCCACCTGACATCCGGGGAGACAGTGACCTCTGGCCGAATCATTCTGGCCACCGGATTCACGCCGTTTGATCCGACGGTTCTGTCCAGCCTTCAATTTGGCAACCAGGACAAAGTCATCACCACAGCCCAGCTGAACCAGATGCTCAAGTCGGAAACCCTGAGCGATTCTCTGGGAAACATCGCGCAGCCCAAAATTGCTTTTATCCAGTGCGTGGGCTCCAGAAACCGGAAACTGGACCGGGATTTC
Organism: Desulfotignum sp.; assembly: GCA_021737695.1. Lineage (GTDB taxonomy): Bacteria > Desulfobacterota > Desulfobacteria > Desulfobacterales > Desulfobacteraceae > Desulfotignum. Next base: position 11,707 of record JAIPDL010000109.1, read on the forward strand.
TGTTCCCAGGTCTGTTGTAAAATTTCACTGCGCCACTCAGACAAACTGCTGCATCTGCTGCCGGACGCAGACATCACCCTGTTCCACATGGACTTGCAGACCATCGGCAAGGAGACCCGTTGTCTGGCGGCTGATCTTTCCACCCGGATGACCCTGGCCCAGGGAGTTCCCGCGGAAATCCTCACAGATCC
>JAIPDL010000110.1 GCA_021737695.1 Desulfotignum sp.
TCTGCTGCACCACTTTGTCCATTTCCGTGATGGCGATGTTGACCTGGTCAATGCCGCCGGACTGTTCCCTGGATGCCGCGGAAATCTCTGCAATCAGATCCCCTACCTTGGCTGAACTCTGGGCCACTTTGGTGAACGCCTCATTGGTGGTGCTGACCAGCTGGGACCCGTCATTGACTTTTTTCACGGTGCCTTCGATGAGCTGGGCCGTGTTTTTGGCCGCTTCGGCCGCCCGCATGGCCAGGTTTCTCACTTCATCGGCCACCACGGCGAATCCGGCCCCGGCTTCTCCGGCCCGGGCCGCTTCCACAGCGGCGTTCAATGCCAGCAGGTTGGTCTGGAAGGCAATTTCATCAATGGTCTTGATGATTTTGGATGTTTCATCACTGGCTTTGGAAATGTCTTCCATGGACACGGTCAGCTGGTTCATGGACTCGTTGGCCGTGTTTACCACATGGTTGGCTTCTTTCATCAATCCGTCGGCAGTGCCGGCATTTTCCGCATTGTTCTTGGTCATGGAGGCCATCTCTTCCATGGAAGAAGAGGTTTCCTCGATGGATGCCGCCTGTTCCGATGCCCCTTCGGCAAGGGACTGGCTGGCGGAAGATACCTGGCCGGACGCCGATGCCACCTGGTCCGCGCCCTCGCTCATGCCCTGGGTGATGCGGGTCAGGCTCCGGTTGATACCCCGGGAAATCAGAAATCCCAGCCCCATGGCCAAGACCACGCCCAGCAGAACGGCAATGATGGACAGAATTTTCACAAACCCGGCCTGGTGGTGGGCCGCTGCCACTTCATGGGCCGCCACTTCCTGGTTGATTTTCACCAGCTGATCCAGCAGAGACACCGCGGTTCTCATGGTCTCGGTCACAGGCCCCAGCATCTGTACTTTGGCCTGTTCAGACAAAGTAATCCCCTGATCCACGATCTGAAGCATTTTTTCAAAATGCGCAAACACATCATGCATGGCCGGTTCCATCTCTTGGGTAAAAACATTTTTCATCTCATAAATATTGTTCTGCTCCCGCAGGGCTTTGATTATTTTCACGGATTCATGAAATCGCCTGTGGGGATCTTGCATGGCTTGAATCTCAGCGGCCAGGGCCGGGTTCTCCGTTGTAAAGCCAGAGAGCCATTTTCCGAAATTGCACCCGGTATGACTGTCGCCACCCTCAAAGATCTGATTGCTGTTCATCAGGATCTGAACCTGCTCCACCAGCTGATAATGGTCCTTGGCAAAAGATTCCACCCGGCGGCCCAGGAGCATGGGATCCGCCATTCCCAGTTTTTCAAACTGCTGCACAATCTGCACCAGTTTGTTGTTCTCAGCCCGCCAGTTGTTCCATGCCGGCACGAACCGCTGCCATACCCGGGATTCTTCCTCAGTCTGGGGAAGGGGTTCATACACTTGCCAGGCGGCATCATACACCTGCCTGGATCCAGCCAGATTCTGATACTGCCTTTCTCTCACGTCCTGTGACAGTCCCGACAGAGCCAGTGTCCGCATGGTGCCCCGAATACGTTCCGCCTCCCCCTTAATCACCAGCAGGCTGTCCACACTGGGCAATCTGACGCCACCGATCTCTTGTACAGAGACCTCTCCTTTAACGGCCCCATAATACCCCACAACCCCCACCACCAAGGTGATCACTGCCACTGCGGCAAACCCCAGTAATAATTTGGTTCCCAGCTTCATCTGTTGTAACATGTTCCATCTCCTTTCATTCAAGGTTATCTGGTTTTTTCACTGAACGATCATTTGATTCAAGACATCACACAAATCGTCATACCGGTCATCCATTACCGCCACATACCGGGGGAAAAACCGGTGAACCATGGAGATACATTCATCTGTCTTTTCGTCGGGCAGCACCATCACAATTTTTCTGTTCTCAAAAAGCTGTTTTTCCCGGTACAGGTCATCAAGCGACTGGTTGCTGTCGACCCAAAAAACCACAATCGGGGTATCCATGCATGGCCTGATCCGGCGGATAACGGTGACACAGGCATCAAGACTCTGGCATACCTGAATCCGGGCGCCGGGTAGCCGCTGCTGGACCCGCTGTAAAAAAAGCCTTCCTCTGGGCCCTGATTCCCGGTCAACAAACAGGATGATTTTCTTCATGGGTACTTCCTGATTTTTTTCAAAGGTTTTTCAATAAACCGCACAAGTTGCTGCACCATGAATATATCAAGTTTTGTGCCAGGCTGTGATCCATAGCAAATCAATATAAATTTCAGAAAGTTATGGCGATTTATATTAAAAAATAATTTGTCACACAATTATGACAAAAGCACACCGGGTCCAGGCCATTCTCCTGGGGACACCCATCCGTTAAAAGAATTTTTAAAAAATGACGGCGGGTCGCAGAAATATGACAATCTTATAAATGTGACAGATTCGAGTATTCTTCCGTATGGTATCAGGGGACCACACTGCCAAATTATCTACATGGCGATTTATCCCGGTGGACCAAACCCATTGACATGACTGATGATTTTAGTATGAATTGCAGGTGCCATTGTTATGCGCCGGGACCGGCAGATAAATCCGCACCCGCGTGCCCCGGTCTTTTCTGTTTTCCACACAGACCGCGCCTTCCCATGTTTTTACCAAACCCAGTATCACGGGCAGCCCCAGGCCTCTGCCCACAAATTTGGTGGTGAAAAAAGGATCAAACAATTTTTCCATATTCTGTTCAGCAATACCGGTTCCTGTGTCTGTTACCTGCAGGCAGGCATACATGCCGGCTTTGGGATGCCAGTCTGCCGGGGCAGTGACAATCCCGGGAATATCAGAATCAGGGATCACTCTTGTGGACAATTTGATCCGGCCGGTGGTATCACCCATTGCTTCTGCAGCATTGGTAATCAAATGGGTCAAAATGATCTGCATATGGTTGACATTGGCCAGGATTTTTGGTCCGGCAGGCATGAAATCGGTTTCCAGGGCAATGCCCTTTGGCAGTGAGGTCTGCAAAACAGGCAGATATGACCGGCATAGCCTGGATAGATCCAGTTGGCTGATTTCCCCGCTGCCCTGGCCCAGATAAGTTAACATCCATCCACTGATTTCAGAAGATTTCCGGGCGGCCTGCATGGCCGCCGTCAGATTATCATGGTACACCGCGTCAGCCGGGATATCTTCCAGGGCCAGCTCCAGATTGCCCATGACCACACTGAGCTGGTTGTTATAGTTGTGAGCAATGCCACCGGCCATGCAGGCCAGACTATCTGCTTTCCGGGCAAGCTGAAGCTGTTTTGTCAAGGCGATCCGTTCTTCTTCCAGTTTCTTGTAATCAGATATATCCTTGATATTGCCGATGACTTTGATGACCCGGCCATCTTCCAAAACCGGCCATCCCATGGTGCGGATCCATACCTTCCGGTTTTGGTATGTTGTGATGCAAAACTGCATATCATAGGGCGTTTTGTCTTTTATGCACTGCTGGAAAGCGTTCCATATGACAGGTTGCTCTGCCGGGTCGTAACATTTCAGGCTGTTTTCGGAAGAAGAGTTTTCATGATTGGCGGGATCAAGCCCGTGGATGCGATACGTCTCATCCGTCCAGGTCATGACTTTTGTTTTCACATCCCATTCCCACCCCCCGATTTTTGCCATTTTCTGGGTGTTGTCCAGAAGTTGTTCACTTTTTTCAAGCTGTTTTGTCCTCTCTTTTACCAAAGACTCAAGGTGGTGGCGGTATCCTTCCAGGGCATTGTTTTTGATCTGCAATTGTTCTTTCTGCCAGATATTTTCCATATGAATGGTCATGGTGTTGGAAAAATTGCTGACAAACGGAGAATACAGAGAAAAAATCTTCGGGTCATCAATTTCAAGAATCAGAAACCCAAAAGAATGGGCCGGTGTGTTTAAAAGAAAAATGTCATAATTTTCATTGCCATCGAACCGGCACATCTGTTCTTTTTCCGGGAAAACAGACCGGGATCCGATATCACAGCCTTCACAGAAGTCGGACAGCAGATCACCGCACGGGGATGGCTCACCGCAGACGCAGATGCCGCACCTGACAACACCGGGAATTTTTTTCAATGCCTGGGCTGAGAAATCACCCTTTTTTTTATTGGAGGGAAACACATGAAGAATGTTTTCTGCCGCAGACATCTGGCCGATGATCTTGACTTTTGCTTGCATATCCCCCTCCTTTTTTTAATTCACCACCGGCTAAACGGACCCAAAATATTCCTCCGGTGTGATATAATACGGATTGTGCACCACCTGTCCGTGAACAATCATATAGGGATGCACCTCCAGACACTTGAGTATCGTGGCCCCGTCAAACCGGTTGGCATCATACTGGCATACCGCAGTCACCGGATGTGTGATAACCACCTGATTGACCAAAGATTCATATTCCATGAGCCGGTCTGACCCGGGCATATGTTTCAAAGCCCACCCCATTTCGCCGCTGACCCGGCAATGGGGATATCCCTGGTCCACAGACTGGTCATAAAAATCCCGCAGCGTGGCCAGCATTCTGTCCGGGACAAACGTGCCGTCCGGGCAGTAGGTTTTATGGGCATCAGCAGCTGTGAACGCGCCATTTATTTCTTTTTCCGGCAGGATCACATCCATTTTTTCCAGCCACGCATATACATCCATGGGGGGTATTTCATCCACAAAATAAGCCACCCTGCCTCCTGTTTTCAAACCGCCTTCCAGAAATTTTGATATAATTTTACGGCGTTCTGCCTCATCATTGTAAATCAGGCACATGTGCGTGCCTGCAGGATAGGCTTTGTTGTCAAATCCCAGGCATATTTTGCTGTCATCTGTTTTCATGAAAATGTTCTCCTCTCATTATTTCGAATCCAATACCTCCCGGATTTTGTGGGCAAGATCACTCATCACCAGCGGTTTCATCAAAAGCCCCTTGATTCCCAAGGCTGACACATTTTCTTTATTGATCCTTTCGCTGAATCCGGTGCAGATGATGATGGGAATTTCCGGTCTGATGGCAATCAGCTTTTTGGCAAGCAGCATGCCGTTTACATCCGGCATATTCATATCCGTGACGACCAGATCAAATTGAAGGGAATCAGTTTTAAAGGCGGCCAGGGCATCGGTGCTGCTGGTAAAACTGGCGATGCGATAGCCTAAGCGCTCAAGCATCTGTTTTTCCATATGAACAATCGGTGCTTCATCATCCACCAAAAGGATATGTTCCGTGCCTGTGAGAAGCGGGTACTGCTGTTTTTCAGAGGCCATCGCCGCCTTTTTTGCCGCCACGGGCAGGTAGACATCAAAGGACGACCCTTTTCCCACCTCACTGTGAACCCTGATATTCCCCCCATGGGCTTTTACAATGCCGTATACCGTTGCCAGGCCAAGCCCGGTTCCCCGCCCTTTTCCCTTGGTTGTAAAGTAGGGATCAAAAATTTTGTTCATGACGGCAGGATCGATGCCCGTGCCCGTATCAGTGATCGACAAAACCGCATAGCAGCCGGCAACCAGGCGAACCGCCGGGTCATCCCTGTGGCTGAAATCGACCTGCCTGAGCGTAACTGTGATGGTCCCCCCCACGGGTTCCACCGCATGGAAGGCATTGGTGATCAGGTTCATGGCGATCTGATGGATCTGGGTGGGATCTGCCATCACCGGTCCGCAGTCGGTCATGATATCCTGGGTAATCGGGATATCTGCCGGAATGGTGGCGCGGCAGAGTTTCAACACCTCTTTAAGAATTTTCTGGATATGAACCAGGATCAGCCGGTGTTCTGACTGCCGGCTGAATGAAAGGATTTGCTGGACCAGTTCCCGTCCTCTTTTACCGGCCTTGAAAATTTCATACAGATCGTGATGTTCCGGGCTGTCGGGCGGAAAATCATCCAGCATCATTTCCGAAAGCCCCACAATGGGAAACAACAAATTATTGAAATCATGGGCAATACCGCCGGCCAGGGAACCGATGGATTCCATTTTTTGGGCCTGGTCGAGTTGTTCCTGGAATTTTTCCCGATTCGTTTCCGCTATTTTCCTTTCTGTAATATCAATCACGCTTGCAACAGCAAACTGGATATTTTCTTTTTCATCTCTCACAACATTTGAATAGAGTTTGATCCATACAAGCTGTCCACTTTTATGGATGTATCGCTTTTCTATCTCAAACCCGTCAATTTCCCTTTTCAAAACACGGTCGATCGATTTACTCTCTGTGTTCAAGTCTTCTGGATACGTAATCTCAGCGAAATTCATCCGGGTCAATTCATCTTTAGAATATCCTGTGATATCCGCGAATCTGGCATTGACTTTTGTGAACCGTCCATCGGGTGTTACCTGGGCAATGCCCACGGCAGCCTGCTCAAAAATCGTTCTGAATAATGCCTCGCTATTTTTTAACTGACTTTGCGACCTGGCATAGGTCAGGGCCACGGCAGCCAAATCACCCATAATTTTTGATATATGGACGTCTTGCTCATTAAACCCCCCGGGTTTATTTGCAATACCGATGACCCCCACCGTTTTATTATCAATATTCAAAGGAGCAAAAAGGACATTGTCGAGTCTCACATGCCCTTCCGGCATGAATTTCATCCATGGGCTTTCTGAAAAAGCGTTATCAAAAGCCACCTCTTTTGTCTTATATGCCCTTTCCCGCAAGCCCCTGATCGGCATGGGAAGATCAGGATCAACATCGCATGGCATTCCACCGGCATCTAAAAAAAGCACGTCATTTTCTGTCCCATTTTCAGAAAGAAGCGCGACATATCCTGACCGGGCCCCAGTAAGCCGTTTGCACTGGTAAAAAATTTTTTTGGCAGCCGCTTCAAATGTTTTGCAAACAGGCGTGTACCGGAATGCCTCCATCAAAACAGACAGTATGTGCACCGGCTTTTGAAATGTGTCTGCTTCGTGTTGCCTGACCTGGTGTTCAAGCTCTGCAACCCGGTTCTCAAGATCTTTATACGTAGGCATTAGACTCATGGGGGTACCTGATAATTGATCCGATTAAGTGGCACAGTCCTGTTTTATAAAGAAACGTCTCAAAATTCAGACTTTTTTGCAACAATCATTTTTTACCCTGTCAGGCCATTGCCGTTTCAAGGAGTGACGGTCTCACCGGTATGGCAGGGGAAAAACACATGAAAAACGCTGCCCCGGCCGGGTGTGCTGTCCACTTTGACAAACCCGTTGTTCTGGCTGACAATGCCGTCCACCATGGCCAGCCCCAGTCCGCTGCCCTGCCCCACATCCCGGGTGGTGAAAAAGGGTTCGAACAGGTTCTCCAGGATCCGGGCATCCATGCCGCAGCCGTCATCTTCCACGGTCAGCCGGACGAAACGACCCGGCAGGCATGCCGGGTCTGCCTCACAATCTGCCGCATCTAACTGCTGCACACCGGTGTGAAAGGTCACCCGGCCGGGACCCTCAATGGCTTCTGCGGCATTGGCACTTAGGGCGGTCAGGATATCATCCACCTGGGAAGGATCCATGTTCACGGGCGGCAGGTTCCGCCCCGGCTGCCAGGACAGTTGAATCTGCCGGCCCAGAATCTGTCTGATCCGGCCCAGGTTCTTTTCCACCCCCGTATTCAGGTCCATGATCCTGGGTGAAATCGTCTGTTTCCTGGCATAGGCGAGCAGCTGTTTTGTCAGGTTTGCGGACCGCCGGGCCGCTGTGAGGACCTCCGCCAGCATGGCATGCTGGGGTCCGGACGGGTCTGCCTCTTCCATGGCGGCCTGGGTGTATCCCTGAATCACAAACAGCATGTTGTTGAAATCATGGGCCACCCCGCCGGCCAGCCGGCCCACGGATTCCAGCCGCCGGGCCTGATCCAGGCGGTCTTGAAGGGCCAGGCGATCGGCCATGGCTTTTTTCTGTTCCGTGATATCGATGACCACATCTTCCATATATCCTTGTTCCGGCACCATGCGGCTGTCAAATCTCACCCAGACCGTTGTCCTGTCCCGCTTATACAGCTGCACTTCCCGGTTGATGATCTCCCCGGCGGTTTTCAGCTCGGCAATGAATTTCTCCCGCTGGGGCGTGTCCACATAATTTTCTGCCATGGCGTATTCCCGGATGAATATTTGCGCATCATCATACCCGAAAATCCGGGCCATCTGGGTATTGCACTCCAGGATACTGCCGTCGCTGGTCCGCGTCCGGGCCAGCCCGGCCTGGGCATTTTCATACAGGGACCGGTAACGGCGTTCCATTTCTTTCAGGGATTCCATGATACGTTCGAGTTCATGGACCCGTTTTTCAAGTGTCTCGTTTGTCTGCATATCTGACATGCTATATTATTTCTCCTTGGTGCCTGTTGTTTTTCCCCTGGCACTGTCCAGGGTGTTTCGGATTATTTGCATGTTCTGTTGCCTGATCCTTTTGCCGATTCAGTTCAAATCCGCGTTCCCGGCCAGGTAAACCCGGATGGTGGTCCCCTTTCCCGGCTCACTGTTAACATTGACAAACCCGTTGTTCTGCTTGACAATGCCGTAAACGGTAGCCAGGCCCAGACCGGTTCCCTTGCCCGCCTTCAAGGTATTTTTCAAAGAAAATACGATTGGCAGGTCCTTCAGATGAAATGAAGCCACAGGGAAAAGGTCAAAGCCGACACCAGTGTACTCAAAGAGATGGCGGTCACGGCAAAATCCGCATCTCCATTCATTTCCACGGCCATGACATAACTGATGGTGGCAGAGGGCGAGGCCAGCAGAATCAGTCCGGGCACATACGCCTCCGGAGAAAGTCCCCAACAGGAATACAGTGCCACCCCGATTCCCGGCAGCATGGCCAGTTTGATACCCACAGCGGGCAGCACGGTTTTGAGCTGTGCTTTCATCAGATCAAAATTCAGGGTCGCCCCGATGAGCAGCAGGGCCAAAGGCAGGGCCATGCCGGAAATAATCTCCAGGGTGCGGGAGATCACCCTGGGCAACATCAGCCCGGACAAAGAAAAACAGATCCCTGCCACAGCGGATATGATCACGGGATTGCCCATGACTTTGACCAGAATTTTTCCGGCCCCGCTTCGGGATGGATCTTTGTCACTGTAGCACTGCAAGATGATCACGGACAGCAGGTTCTGTAAAATCATGATAAACCCGATAAGCAGGCTGGCGCTGACAAACCCCTCCTGTCCCAGGTAATAAAATGCCACTGCCAGGCCGATATATCCTAAGTTCCCGTGAAACGCACTCTGGACAAAAGTGCCGAACCGCCGGCGGGGCACCCGTGCCGCAAAACCCGCCACCCAGGTCAATCCGAAGCACAGGATGACAGCTGCCAGGGTGCCTCCCAGAAGCACCGGGTTGAAATCAGTTCTCAACGATCCTTTGGCAATGGCGGCGAACACCATGGCGGGAATGGCGAAATAAAACACCAGCCGGTTGGCGGGTCCGGCAAATGAATGGGGAATGAACCCGTTTCGTCGGGCCAGCCAGCCCAGAAAAATCACACTGAAGATGGGGATGACCGTGTCAAGAATCGGCATTGTTTTTGATATCATACTGCTGCATCAGTCGATACAGATGTCCCCTGGAAAGGCCGGAAATCCGGCAGCACGCCTTGATATCCCCCTGGGTGACGGCCACCAGATGCTCCAGATACTCGGCTTTGTTTTTTTCCATGTGATCTTTGAAGGGCGGCAGGGGTTCTGATGGCACGGCCCCTGGAAAAGACCGGGTCTCCGGATCAGGGGGTTGTGTTTGCCGGACGGCATACCGGTGCCGGATATTAAACGCCCGGATGTGCTCGGGCAGATGATGGGGAAACAATGTGGCGCCTTCACCGGCTTCCGCACAGACCCGGTCCAGGGTGTTGAACAGCTCTCGGACATTGCCCGGCCAGTCGTAAATTTGCAGTTCTTCCATAAAGGGCCGGGACATGATACACTCTTTTTTCGAATCCAGGCCATGCTGATTTTTCATATGGTTCAAGGCAAGCGCGGCCACATCGTCTCCCCGGTCTTTCACCGGCGGCAGATGAATGGTCAAAGAAACAATTCTGTAAAACAGATCTTCCCGGAATTTATCCTTTTTTATCAGATCTTCCAGATCCCGGTGGGTGGCGCAGATGAGCCGGAAATTGCTGTGAATTTCAGTTTTCGCTCCCAGGGGGCGAAATTTCTTTTCCTGGATCGCCCGGAGGAATTTTTTCTGAATCTCCAACGGCAGCTCCCCCACTTCATCCAGGAACAGGGTGCCCTGGTCGGCTATTTTCATCAACCCGGTCCTGTCCCGATCCGCCCCGGTGAACGCGCCTCTGGTATGGCCGAAAATCGTACTTTCCACCAGGTGTTCGGGCAGGGCCGCACAATCCACCACCACAAACGGTTCATTGCCTCGTGGACTGCATGCATGAATGGCCCGGGAAAAAAGCTCTTTGCCCGTACCGGTTTCACCCGTGACCAGCACAGGGATATCGCTGTGGGCTGCCACTGCCACTTTTTCAAGGCACTTCAGTATTCCCCGGCTTTCTCCGACAATCCCTTCTCTGCAGATGTCATTTCTGGACAGTCTGGCTTTTTTCTGGCGGCGGTATTCCACGGCTCTTTCCAGGGCGAAACGGAAATTTTTTGAAGATCCGGTTTTGGCAATATAGTCCCAGGCCTTGGATTTCATGGCGATCTCTGCCCCATCCACATTGTCATCCGCTGTTATGACAATAATTTCAGGCGGAGACGGATGATGCCGGATCGTATTGATGGCTTCCAGACCGTTGCCGTCCGGCAGGTTCACATCCAGAAACAAAATGTCCACCTGGCCTGAAAAAATATGGGATATCCCCTGGGTCAACGTCAGTTCATGGGAAACCGAATATCCCATACCCGTGAAAATTTTGGACAAAAATCGACAGACCTGACTGTCATCATCAATGATCAGCACGCTGATTTTGTCTGTTTCATGACCCTTCATGTCAGTATCTTCAGGTGCCATTATTTTTTTTGTTATCCTTTTTCAGACCTGTGAATCCAGGGCCTGGCGCACGGCACAGGCCAGGTCTTTCATCACAATGGGTTTGTACAAAAATCCCTTGAAGCCTAAAGAGATCGCTTTTTCCTGATCCATGATCTGGCTGAATCCGGTACAGATGATCATCGGAATATCCGGCCGGACTTTCACCAGTTTACCGGCCAGTTTGTTGCCGCTCATACCGGGCATGGCCATATCCGTGATGACCAGATCAAATAACTTTGGAGCGGTTTTAAACTGTGCCAGGGCTTCGGCACTGCTGGTGAACGGTATCACATGATACCCCAGCCATTCCAGCAGCTGCATTTCCATTGAAACGATGTCAGGTTCAGACCTCGTTACTCATAAAATGAGCAGAAAGGCAGAAGTCCATTTGATAGGGCGCTGCACGATTAGGCACCAAAATTGGACATTTTAATCTTTAAAAGTCTCAAAATATTTATAATTAATAAAAATTTGTAAAAATAT